>NZ_CDWTMO010000027.1:0-1327 GCF_977946435.1 Frankia sp. CgKIO3
TCCCGGCGGCGTCCACCGCGACGTCAGGTCTTGGGCACCGGATCGAAATTACTCCACCATTCGTACAGGGCCGCCCCGTCGGGGCCGGTCGCTATGAAGGAGACCAACGTGGAATTGTAGGACCAGAAGATGAAGTGATCACCGTCACGCACGTTGCAGACGGCCGTGCCCTGGGTCGCACCCTCGTGGAAGTTCCAGGTGAAGACCTCGTCGCCGCCCTGCTCGCATTTGCCGCCGGTGGTGGTGACCAGGGACTTGCGCACCTCGACGTCGCTGTTCAGATCACTGAATGGTCGCGTAGGAGTAGGCAGCCACTACCTTCCCATCATCCGAGTTGCAGAATAACGACGCCTTGATGTGGCCGCCCTCGGCTTCGCCGTTGGGCTCGTAGTCCGTCATCACGGACGAGTCGAGCTTGGCCAGCAGGGCGTGCTGCGTCGGGGTGAACTGCGCCGAGGGACTCGGACTCGCGCTTGGACTTGGACTTGGCGAGGGCGATGACGATGGGTTTGTCGAGGTCGGTGAGGCGCTGGGGCTGTCGGGCGCGGTCACCGTGCCCGGGTTGTCGGAACCTCCGGAGAGGAGCACAACCGGAATAATGATCAGGAGGAGTGCCGCCGCCACCGCCGCAGCGATGATGGTGTTACGCCGACGTTGAGAGCCGCCGGGCCGGGGGGCGCCCCCGGCGGCGGATAACCTCCGTAACCGCCCGCCGCAGGGTAGCCCTGCTGCTGATACCCTTGGTGGTAACCCGGATCTTGGTGGTAACCCGGCTGATAGTTCTGCTGATATGCCTGTTGCGGATAACTCTCCGTGGGATAGTTGTTGGCGGGATAATCCTGCTGCTGGTAACCCTGGCCGTAGCCCTCGCCGGGTGGGTAGCCCCCACTGGGTGGGTAGACCGCCGTCGGGGGGTACTGATCGGTGCCGCGGTACGGATTCTGTGCGTACTGGTTCTGGGGATACTGGTTCGGAGGGTTCTGGGAGTACTGTTCCGTGGGCGGGTAGCCGCCGGGCTGGTTGACGCCGGGTGCGCTGTTGCCGAGCAGGCGGGTCTCGTCTTCGTCGCCGAACGGTGCCGAGCCCGCGGAGTACGACGAGGCGGAATAAGAACCACCAGCGTTGCCGTCAACCCGTTGGGTCTGGGCGTCCGGGTCCTGGGGGCCTGGGCCCGGTGACTGCATGACGTCCTCCTGCGCTGCGCGAAGAGCGGCCCCGGCCCGCGCTCGTGATCTTGCGGATCCCGCCGTGGTGCTGGGCGGTTCTCGCAACCGTCCATCTGTGTTAGAATGGAACGAACCGCCCAGCTCGATCCTCGATCCTCGAT
>NZ_CDWTMO010000027.1:1938-34767 GCF_977946435.1 Frankia sp. CgKIO3
CAGGCCGCGTAACGGATCACGATGTCGTCGACGATCATCTCCAGGAACGTCTGATCGACCGGATCTCCGGTCAGCAGCACCCGTTGGAGGATGACGGCGGTTCCGAGTTCTATGAGTACCGTGCGGTCGACGTCCGGGCGGACCTCGCCACGGGCGATCCCGCGTTCGATGATGGCCTCCGAGCTTGCCTGGCGTTGCATCCAGAGGCCGCGGCGCAGGGCGTCGCGCAGACCGGGATTGCGCGGCATCTCCGAGATCAGTTCCGCGAGGATCCGTCCCCGATCGCCGCGGATCGTATCATGGAACGAGGTCAGGAACTCAAGGATGTCCAAGCGGAGGGAGCCGTTGTCGGGTACCGGCATCCGCTGCTCGGTGAAGGCGTTGACCGCGTCCATCACCAGGGCGAGCTTTGACGGCCAGCGCCGGTAGATGGTGGCCTTTCCGGCTCGCGCCCGGGTGGCCACCCGGTCCATCGTCACACCGTCGTATCCGACCTCGGCCAGAAGGTCGAGGGTGGCAGTGCGGATCGCCTGGTCCCGGCTCTCGTCGCGAGGTCGGCCGCCGGGGTGCGACGACGCGAGCGAGGACGGGGTCACGACACACCCTCCAGGTTGCTGCGGACTGGACGGCGCTCCACGCGGCGTTCCCGGTAGCCGATGTGTCTCGCTGGATGGAGGGCTGTGGGCGCGCGGCGCCAGCATGACCCGCCGAGCGTAGCCCACCGGCGAAGGTTCGGGAACCGTTCGGTATCGGAACTAGGTTGTTCCCGACTTGTCTGCCGGGGACGGCGGGAGGGCGGAACGTCCTGTTCCGCTGTCGTGCCGTGTCGGCGGGCGTGTTGGGCGTCCGGGGGGTGGCGGCGATGCGCGGCGCACCTGAAACGGCCGGTCCGGTGCCGGACGAGGCGGCGGAATGTGCGTCGGGCCGGGGGCCGCTGGTGCGGTCAGATCCGGCCCGCATGCTCCGGGATGCGCCGACGACCGTCCTGACGGGCTCCGCCGTTCGCGGTGGCCTTGGGATGGTCCGGGTGGAGGAAGACCCATTTCTTGTAGGCCCAGAACCGGAATACGGTGCCCAGCCCGGTGCCGATGATGTTACCGAACAGGTTGAACGCAAGTACGCCCTTGAGATCGAGTACATAGCGTGCGAACCCGAGGCAGCCGAGCGCGATCAGCAACCCGACCGTATTCAGGATCACGAAGAGTGTGTACTCGCGACGTAGACCGGTTCGGGCGCGATGGTTGAACGACCATTGTCGGTTCCCGATGTAGGAAAAGGTGGCAGCGACCACCGTGGAGACGGTCTTCGCGCTGAGTGGACCCATTCCGAGAAGCGTGTGGCACAGGTTGGAGACAAGAAAGTCGATGGCGTAACACGCGCCGCCGACCAGCCCGAACTTGCCCATCTCGTGGATGAGTACCTGCATCGGTGAGCGGGTCTGTCGGTGTCTCACCACGGGCGACCCCGATCGATATTTACCACTCGGAGAGAGTACCGGCTGCTCCCGCCCGCCCACCGTGCCACCCCCGTCGACGGTGGCGTGGTGGGCATCCGTGGCGAGGCCGGCTCACCGGCCATGGTGCCGGACGTAGCGGTGAACCCGTCGGCGCGTGGTGGAGTCACCGAGTAGCTGTTCCCATCTTTACGCTAGGTGATGCCACCAATCCGGTGCGGCGGGCAACGTGAGTGGCGCAACTTCGGCAAAAGCTCGGGAACGTTGGCGAAGCTGGGCCCATGGACGGCATCCTGGCAGTGAGAGGGTGGGGACCATTGATCGGAAGGACGCATCATCATGATCCGCTCGAGTCGCCGGCCGAGCCGTTGATGTCAACGTCAAGGACCGATGACCACGTGGACACCGATGACCACACTGCTGTTGGCTCCGTTGCCGACGCCCAGGCGGACACCGTGCGTCCTGTGAGCCCGGTGGAGCCGGTGGTCCCAGTGGGTAGCGCTGCCACGGCGACCGAACTCCTGCTGAGCTACGCCGTAGGTCACCCCGTCCGGCGGCGGGAGGCCGGGCTTCCTGCCCTGCCCGGCGCGCGGCCGCGCCTGGGCGTCGCGGTGGTTGCCTGTATGGACGCGCGGATCCAGGTGGAGGCTCTGCTCGGTCTCGTCGAAGGTGACGCCCACATCCTGCGCAACGCCGGTGGTGTCATCACCCCGGATGTGGTCCGCTCGCTCGCCGTGAGCCAGCACGTGCTGGGAACGACGGAGATCATTCTTTTACACCACACCGGATGTGGTCTCGAAAGGATTACCGACGACGGGTTCCGGGACCAGGTGGAGCGCGAGACGGGCGTTCGTCCCGAATGGGACGTGTATTCCTTTCCCGATGTCAAGGAGGACGTGCGCAAGTCCGTCAGGGTGCTGCGTTCGTCGCCGTTCCTGCAGTCCACCACCTCGGTGCGCGGATTCGTCTACCAGGTGGAGACCGGGGCACTGGTCGAGGTTCTGCCGTAGGGCGGTCCACGGCGGCATGGGATGGGTCGCGTCGTCGGATTGTCGTCGGGTCAAGCTTGCCTAGTCCGGTAGGTCCGGTAGGTCCGGTAGGTCCGGTAGGTCCGGTAGGTCCGGTAGGTCCGGTAGGTCCGGTAGGTCCGGTAGGTCCGGTAGGTCCGGTAGGTCCGGTAGGTCCGGTAGGTCCGGTAGGTCCGGTCGGCGGGTCACGCGAGTGGCCGTCCGAGCGCGTGGTAGATCCAGCCGGCATCCCGCCAGACCGCGGGATCCAGGACGTGCCGTCCGTCGATGACGATGGGTCTGCTGACGTGCGGTCGCAGGGCGGCCGGGTCGATCTCGCGGAACTCGCTCCATTCCGTCAGGACCAGGACGATCTCCGCTCCTGCCACGGCCCGTATCACCGAGTCGGTGTAGTGCAGGTACGGGTAGCGAACGCGGGCGTTCGGGATCGCCGCGGGGTCGTACACGGACACGTGGCCGCCGGCGCGGTGCAGCGCGGTGGCCACGTCGAGGGCGGGCGAGTCGCGGATGTCATCGGAGTTCGGTTTGAAGGCGGCACCGAGGACCGCCACCATCCGGCCCGTCGGCGAGCCCCCCAGCGCCTTGGTGGCTAGCGCCACCGTCCGCGTCCGGGCCCGCGTGTTGACGGCGTCGACCTCGGTGAGGAAGGCCAGCGCGGAGCCGACTCCCAGCTCGTCCGCGCGGGCCTGGAAGGCACGGAGGTCCTTGGGTAGGCAGCCGCCACCGAAGCCGATGCCGGCCTGGAGGAACCGGGGCCCGATCCTGGGGTCGTGAGCCAGGGCGGCGGCGAGCTCGGTCACGTTCCCCCCGGTCATGTCGCAGATTTCGGCCATCGCGTTGATGAAGGAGATTTTCGTCGCGAGGAAGGCGTTCGCGGCGACCTTCACGATCTCGGCCGTGGCGAAGTCGGTGACGATGACGGGTGTGCCTTCTTTGATCGTTCTGGCGTAGACCGCCCGCAGCCGTGCCTCGGCGATGCCACCCGGGACGACCCCGAAGACCAGGCGGTCCGGCCGCAGGGTGTCGTCGATGGCGGACCCCTCCCGGAGGAACTCGGGATTCCACGCAAGTTCCGCGCCCGGGGCGCCGGCGGCAAGTCGTCCGGCCCGCCGGGCCGCGGTGCCCGTGGGAACCGTCGACTTGCCCACCACCAGCGTCCCGGGCCGCAGCCCGGCCGCGATCAGACCATTCGTCACCGCTTCGACGTGGCGCAGGTCCGTCGCGCCGGAATCGGGCCGTTGCGGTGTTCCCACGCAGATGAAATGCACCTCGGCCCGGTCAGCCGCCTCGGCGAGCGAGCTCGAGAAGGCCAGTCGTCCCGCCTCCAGGTTCTTGCGGAGTAGCCCTTCCAGACCGGGCTCGAAGAAGGGCACCTCACCCACGGCGAGCCGCTGCGTCCTGGTCGCGTCGATATCGACACCGATGACCTCGAACCCCAGTTCCGCCATGCACACGGCGTGTGTCGCGCCCAGGTATCCGGTGCCGATGACGCTGATGTGAAGAACCGGTGACGTGCTCACGTTCGAGCGACCTCCGCTACACGTGGTAAAGACCGGCCGCCGCGCTGCCGGCCCTCCCGCCGGGGCAATCTCGTAAGCCCCGGTGAGCCGGACGCACCGGGGACCGCGTTGCCCCATTCTCGTTGGCCGTCGCGCCGTTCGGTGGTCACGCCGTCTGTGAGCCGTCCGGATGTCGGGTATAGTCATTCCCCATCCGCGGCCCGCTACGGGGGTCGTGCGGGTTTCACCCGAGGCGGGGGAGCGGCAGCGACCGGACCCCCGCGGGCAGTGGGCCGGGCGCGTGCCGCAGGACCGACCGACCGACGGCGGTGATCTTCTCCGTCTCGATGCGCCGCGGGAGCGCGGCGCTGTCGAGATGCCGGCACAGCACGATCGACGAGCCTGCGACCAGGGGAGCGAGCAGCGAGCCGACCAGGCCCTCGGTCGTGGCGAGCGACGCGGTGAACAGCACCCGGTCCGCGGGTCCCAGGTCCCACGCCCCCGCGATCGCGGTACCCGCGCGCAGCAGCGCGGCCTGCCCGGGTGGCGGTGCCGGGGCGGCGAACCGATCGCCGTGCGGGGGCACCTCCGCGGCGTAGTCGAGAACCCCGGCGACGGGCCTGCGCATCCGAGCACCCAGCGGGCGCAGTGACAGGGCCACGATCTCGTCCACCATCAGGCCGGACGCTTCGTCGAGCCGGTCCTCGGCCACGAACAGCGCGTCGAGGGGGGTCGCGACCGGCAGCTCCCCGCCGTCCTTCTCGGTGTCCCCGCCGTCCTGCCCGCCGTCTGCGTCTCGGACGAGGACCACCTCCATCCCGGCTGACCAGGTGGCGAGCAGAATGACCGAACTGAGCCAGTGCGTCGGCAGGTGGACGCCGACCCGGTCACCGATGCCGAGGCCGAGTGTGTCGACCAGCATGTTCGCGGTCTTCGCCACCCAGTTGTCGAAGGTGGTCGCCGAGAATTCCACGCGTTCGCCGGTTGCGTCGTCGTAGAAGGTGACCAGCGGGCGGGCGGGATCGGTGGCCAGCCGGTGCGCGAGGACGGACGCGATGCCGCGAACTCCCGCCGCGGGTGCGGCGTCGGCGTCCGCGGCCGGGCCAAGCAGCGTCCGTACGGCGACCAGCCGCGGCACGGAGGCGCTCATGGCGTGCACGAGGTGTCGGAGGGAACGGGACCGACCGGAGCGGTCGCGGTGCCCGTGGTGCCGCCGGTGCCTGTGACGCCTGTGACGCCTGTGGTGCCGGCCCCGCCGGTCGCCGGGGCCGGCGTCGCGGTGATGGCGACCGTGGTCGTCCGGGTGTCACCACCGGCGGCCGTCGAGGTCGTCGGGATCCTCGTGTCGACGGTCGCCGCCGCGCCCGGCAGGCCACCGCCCGGCAGGCCACCGCCCGGCAGGCCACCGCCCGGCAGGCCACCGCCCGGCAGGCCACCGCCCGGCAGGCCACCGCCCGGCAGGCCACCGCCCGGCAGGCCACCGCTGGGCAGGCCGACGTTGGGCAGGCCGACGTTGGACAGGCCGGTGAAGGTGGATCCGAGGACGAGGACGAGGCCGGCCCCGGAGCGGCCGGCGCCCGCGACGATTCGGCTGCCGGGGATCGTCGCCGCCAGGGTGCGTGCCGCGGCCTCCTGGCCCGGGGGATGGCGTACCTCGGTCAGAGTCTGGCGGGTCGATGTCGCGGCGGTCATCGGCCCAGTGAAGCCGAGTGCCCGCAGTCCGTCGACCGTGCCGGTGGCGAGTCCGGCACGTCCCGAGGCGTTGCGGACGGCGGCGATCGAGACCTGGGCGGGGTCGAGAGTTCGCTGTGCGGGAGGCTTGGTGCCCGCGGGCAGCAGCGGAGCGAGGACTTGGTCGAGGCCGGCCTGATCGACGATGAGTACGGCCCCGTGCGGGGGAATCGAACCCATGTCGTCGACCGCACCATCGGAGCGCAGCGCGATGTGCGTAGGGACTGTCACGAAGTGAATTCTTCCCGGACCCAGCTCGCTGGCCCGCTTCGCGAGCTTGAGTATCGCGGTCTGGTCGAGGCCCTGGTCGATCCGCAGCGCGCCGCCGACCGCCCCGATCAACGAAGTGATCTTGGCCGGGTTGGTGAGCACTCCGGTGCTGGTCGCTGTCGCCAGCAGCTTGGAGAGGAACTGCTGCTGGCGCAGGATGCGAAGGCGTTCGTCCCCGAGCGCGTAGCGGGTCCGGACGAAGGCCAGCGCCTGATCACCGTTGAGACGGTTCTCGCCGAGCCGTCCGCTCCATCCCGACATCGAGTCGTGCAGGTTGCGGGTGCTGCCGTTCGGTAGGGGCGTCACACACACGGTTACGCCTCCCACCGCGTCGGTCATCGCCTTGAAACCGGCGAGATTGATCGAGATGGTATGGTCGATCTTCAGGCCGGTCAGGGATTCCAGCGTGCTGACGAGACCGGGGACGTCCGCCAACTCGAGCACCTCGGTGAGCTTCGACCGGCCGTCGCGGGCGGTGGCCTTCTCCCGCGGCACCCCCGGGACGAGCATGTCCCGGGGGAAGGACAGCAACGTGGCCGAGCCGTCCTTGCCGAAGTGGGCGATGATGGTGGTGTCGGACCGGACGCCGTCTACCACACCGTACTGACCCTCGGTACCCTCCCGGCTGTCGTCGCCGAGTAGCAGGATGTTCTCCTCGCCGTCCACGCTCGCTGGGCGGGCACCCTCGATGTCCCAGTCGACGCGCGTGACGGCCTTGTCGAACTGCCGGTAGGCGGCCCACCCGATGGTGCTCAGACCGAGAACCAGCACGGACAGCAGAGCGACGGCTCCAACGGACAGCCGTCGCAGCGGGGAGTGGTGGCGACGGGGCCCACGCGGGTTCAACGCGGGCGGCAGGGCCGGCGGGCGCATGGTATTGGGGCTCACCTGAGTCGAAAGCCCTCCTCGCTCAGGCGGCCGGAGCGGGAGAACCCCCGCCGGAACGCATGCCGCGGCCGTCGTGGTCGTGATGTGGCAGCCGTGTCCGTCTAACTGGACGTTCCGGACGGCCAAGACGTTGCCATGGCAAGCGCGGATGTTCACGGCGGGGTTGATCTCATCTCCGACCGTAGTGTGGACGGCGCGGAATGTGATCGGACGGTCGGGTGAACGATCAGCCAGCCAGCAGTTAGTACGTGCACCCCGAGGTGAGATCCGCGGCCGTCGACGGTGAGGCGGGAGGCGGGTCCGCCGCGGCGGACCCGCCGGTTGCCCCGGCGGCTGTGCCGGTACCACGAGTCGATCCGGCGCCCCCGGCCGCTGGACTCGGGTTCACCCCGTCGTAGGACGTGCCCAGGACGAGGGTGATGTGGCCGGCGGGGACGGAGGCGTCCGCGCGCAACCGGCTGCCGGGCACGTCGGCCTGCACGGCATGGGCGGCGGCCTGTTCGCCCGGGCGATAGCGCACCTGTGTCGTCTCCACCACGCCGGCCTGCCACGTCTGCGGCGGGCCGACCCGGAAACCGGCCTGCCGCAGCTCCCCGGCGGCCGTGGCGGCGAGGCCCCCCACCCCGGCGCCGTTGTAGACGTCGATCAGCACCTGTGCCGGGTCGACCGTCGGGGTCGGGGTAACGGAGGATTCCCGCGTGTCACGGGCCCGCCCGCGCAGCGGAGCGAAGAACTTCTCCAGCGTCTCGGGGTCGTAGAGCTGTACGGAGCCGAACCTCGGCAGCTCCCCCACGGCGTTGCCGCCTTCGGCCGGCGTCGGGGCGTGCACGGGGATCGTCTCGAACCGGATCTGATCGGCGGACATCCCGCGCAGCCGTGTCGCGAGCGCGCGCATGTCGTTCATGCTGGTGCCGTCATCGATGGTGAGCGCCCTGGTCGCGGCCTGAAGCAGGTTCTCCAGCCTGACCGGGTTGGCGAGCACCCCGGTCGTGGTTGCCTGGGTGAAGATGGCGCCGATGAACTGCTGCTGGCGGCGGATGCGATCAAAATCGTTGTCGGGTAGGCCGTGGCGTTGGCGGACGAAGGCGAGTGCCCGCTCTCCGTTGAGATGATTTTTGCCTACCGTGCCCCGCCACTGCGACCACGGATCGTACAGATTGGACTTTCCGCCGTTTGGTAGCGGTTTGACGCAGACGGTGACGCCGCCAATGGCATCGGTCATCTCCTTGAAACCGGCCAGATCGACCGAGACATAGTGGTCGATCTTGATGTCGGTGAGATTCTCGATCGTTCTGATCAGGAGACTGGGCCCGCCGAGGGTGATCGCCGAGTTCAGCTTGCCGAGGCCGTGCCCCGGAATGCGCACGAGGATGTCCCTCGGAAAGGAGACCATCGTCGTGGTCCCGTCCACGTCGAGGTGGGCCAGCATCGTCGTGTCCGACCGTTCGCCGGTCACCGCTCCCTGGCTCTCGTACTCGCCGCCGGTGCCCGCCCTGCTGTCCGATCCGACCAGCAGGAAGTTCCGGGTGCCCTCCGCGGCCTCCGCCGGCCGGTCCCCGCCGAGCCCGAGGCGGATCCGGTTGATCTGGGCGTCAAAATACTCGTAGGCGGTCCAGCCGCCCACCGCGGCAAGGAGTACCACGGCGGCGAGTATTGCTGCGATTACCGTGAGCAGGCGAGATGCCAGAGACCGCTCCCGGCGAGTGTCGTGTTCGCCGTCGCGGTTCTGGTGGCCGTCGCGGTTCTGGTGGCCGTCGCGGTTCTGGTGGTCGTCCCGGGTCGGATACGGGCCTCGATACGCACGGGCAGTAGGATTCAGACGATTTCGTCGCCGCGGGGGCGGGCCCTGGGACCCCGCGGACAGACGCGGCGGCGCGTCGGTCACCGTGTCCCCCTCCCAGGCAGCCCGAGATGTCTCCTGGGTCTGGAACGATCAGATGCGCGGTAAAGTTTCCCGCCGGCTGGCCGCCCCGAACCCTGCGACTACCCAACGTACCCGTATCGGGCGGGGTGTACCTGTCGCCGGCCCGGTGCGCATGGAAATACCTGTTGCACAGGTGGGTGTTCGCGGTGACATGCGGGCAAAGGTGGATCGATCTGCCATGTGATAGGAATCACATTGGCGGTTACTTTCTGTCAGCTCAAAGCGGCACGATAGGGTTTCGGATCATGAAGGCCCTCGTCCTTGCCGGTGGTTCGGGAACCCGTCTGCGGCCAATCACCCACACCTCGGCCAAACAGCTTGTCCCAGTGGCGAACAAGCCGGTGCTTTTCTACGGCTTGGAGGCCATCCGTGACGCCGGTATCACCGATGTCGGGATCATCGTGGGGGAGACGGCCGACGAGATCCAGGCGGCGGTAGGTGACGGCTCGGCATTCGGGATCCAGGTCACCTACATCCGCCAGGACGCGCCGCTCGGACTGGCGCATGCCGTGCTCATCGCCCGCGACTTCCTCGTCGATGAACCGTTTGTCATGTACCTCGGCGACAACCTGATTATCGGTGGGATCTCCAGCCTGGTCGAGGAGTTCCGACGGACCACGCCGGACGCCCTGATCCTGCTGACCAGGGTCGACAACCCCTCCGCCTTCGGTGTCGCCGAGCTCGGTGCGGACCGGAAGATCATTCGACTGGTCGAGAAGCCGCTCGTTCCGCCGAGTGACCTGGCGCTCGTCGGCGTCTACATGTTCGGCACCCCCATCCACGACGCCGTGGGGGCGATCAAACCGTCGGCCCGCGGCGAGCTGGAGATCACCGAGGCGATCCAGTGGCTCGTCGACGGCGGATACGAGGTCGCCTCGCACCTGGTCGAGGGTTACTGGAAGGACACCGGCCGACTCGACGACATGCTCGAGACAAACCGCCACCTCCTCGAGTCGATCGAGCCGGCGATCCGTGGCAGCGTTGACGAGCACAGCACGATCGTCGGCCGTGTGGTGATCGAGGAGGGCGCCTCGCTGGTCCGGTCCACCGTGCGCGGGCCGGCCATCATCGGCCGGGACACCACCCTCGTCGATACCTATGTCGGCCCGTTCACCTCGATCTTTCACTCCTGCACCATCGAACGGACCGAGATCGAGTACTCGATCGTGCTGGAGCGGGCGACGATCCGTGGGATCGGGCGGATCGAGGACTCGTTGATCGGCCGGGATGCCGAGGTCGTCCCCTCCGCGGCCCTGCCCAGGGCGCATCGGCTCATGCTGGGCGACCACTCCCGCGTCTCGGTGGCTACGACGGGGACCTGAGGCCCGCTCGGAGCGGACCTCCCTTGCACATCCGCGACGGACTTCGTGGGGCGGGCGTCGGCCGGTGACCGCCTACGCCCGGACCCGATCCCGAACCCGTGACCGCGCCCCCGGCTCCGCCCGCGCGCCCCCGGCTCCGCCCGCCCGCACCGCGACGGCGAGGCAGAGAACGACGAGCACCGCCGACAGCACGAAGACCGTGATCGTGACGCCGACCGGGAATGGCGCCCAGCGGCCGGCCCCCGCGACGACCTCGGGAACGCGAGCCGGGGTGAAGGACACCTGGCGCGGCAACCAGTAGTACGAACAGATCGCCAGCAGCCCCAGACCCTGCATCAGCAGCGCGCTGACCAGCGTGACGGCGGGTGCCAGTCGCTCCCGGCCGCGCAGCGCCGCGCGTAGGCCCAGAGCGAACACCACCCCCAGACCGACCAGCCCCAGGTAGAGATACCGGCCCTGGACGGCAATGCCGCGGGTGTACTGCTGGTACTCCGCCCAGCTGCGCTGCCCGACCATCAGGTAGGCGAAAGCGACCGGGAGCAGCAGTACCGCCGGCCCGGCAGCGCTCGCCAGCCGGTCCGGCCGCGCGGCGCGGCGTGGTCCGGCGACCAGCGCGGCCGCGCACAGTCCGACGACCGCCCCGGTCGCCACGACGATGGCGACCGGGGAGAGCTGGGGCGGCTCGAACAGGCCGAGCCCGCCCCAGAAGCGGCTGATCATAGTCCGGAAGAAGTACCAGAACCAGGTAAGAAAGGAGTCCGGAAGCAGCAGTGGTTCCCGCCGCGGCGGGTTCGTCGCCCACCCGTTCGGCTGGACGGCGTCGTACAGGACGTAGTTCCTGATCCACCACCAGCCTCCCAGGGCGAGCCCGAGGCCGACCGCCAGCGTGGCCGGCGTCCATGGCAGGGAGCCAATCGCGCGACGCGACGCGAAAAGTCGGCCGGCCGGATACGCAGACCGCTCCGGTGCATGCCGGCCCGCACGCCGCAGGTGCCACCAGCCGACCAGATAGGCGGCGACGATCACGGCCGGCAGGGCCAGCGCGAACGCCTTGGACAGCAGGGCGATTCCCAACCAGATTCCGGCCCAGGCGGCTGCGCGGCGACGCATGTCGCCGCGCAGCACACCCACGAGGGTGACGGTCAGCCCGCCGGTGGCGAGCATCAGGATGCCGTCATTGTTGAAGGTGGCACCGACCCTGGTGAACCCGGGTACGGCGAGTGGCAGGGCCGCCGCGGCGAGAGCCGATGGTTGATCCAGTCCGAAGCGGCGTGCCGCCAGCCATGCCAGCAGGGGCAGCGGCGCGACCACCAGGATGTTCAACAGACGCAGGACGAAGACCTGCTGGTCATAGGCCCAGTGCTTGGAGCCCGGCAGGGCGTCGAGCAGCCTGGCGCCGACCACGTAGATCAACGGTGGATGCTGCACCATCTGGTTGGAGAGGCGGCCGTCGCCGACGGGGGTAACCCCACCGAGGGCGTCGAACGCCTGGCGCTGGCCGCGTGGCGTCGGATCGATCTCGGCGAAGGACGGGGAGCCCCGCTGTTTCCCACCGGCCTGGAACATGTCCTGGAAGCGGCTGCGGTCGAAGTCGTCAGAGGTCGCGGCTACACCCGTCGAGATGATCTTCTTGCCTGGTGCGGGCCAGCCGACTCCGTGCTGCAGGCCGTAGACCATGTCCACGTGCTGAGCCTCGTCGTATCCCGTCCAGGTCGGATACACGAACGCGTAGCTGAGCAGCAGGCCGAGGTGAACCGCCGTGATGAGGAGCAGTAACACCGGCACGCGCCGCGGACCGGGCATCGACACCGCCTCGGCGGCCTCGCCTCGCGCCTCGGTCGCCGGTTGGATCCCCGCCGGCCGGGTCCCCGCCGCGGAATCAGGCGCGGGACCGGCGGTGTAGCTACGGTCGATGATCGGCGGTTCTGGGGCGTCCATGGTTGACGCCAGCGTAGACGACCGATGTGAGAGGTTCGGACGAGCTCGGCGTGGGGTAACCGTCGCCTGTCTGTTGCCCTCTTCTCGACACGGGCTGATCCTGGGTGGATCCTGAACCGGGCGGGTCAGGGTGTCTGCGACACTAGGAAGGTGCGTTTTCTCGTGACCGGTGCCGCCGGTCAGTTCGGGGCCGACCTTTGCCGGCTGCTCGAGGCTCGAGCCGCGGAACCGGACTCCGGGGTGTACGGCTGGGCCGGTCTGACCCGGGCGGAGTTCGACATCACCGATTCGGCCCGGGTGCGCGCCGTCCTGCGCGACCAGGCGCGTCCCGCGAAGACCCAGGGTGGGCTGGTCGTCTTCAACACGGCGGCTTGGACAAACGTCGACGCGGCGGAGTCGGACGAGGCTGGCGCCTACGCGGTCAACGCCACGGGGCCGGCGCACCTCGCCGCAGCCTGCGCCGAGGTCGGCGCGACCCTGATCCACATCTCGACTGACTACGTCTTCGACGGGCGGGCCGCCAAGCCCTACGAGGTCGACGATCCTACCGGTCCCGTCTCGGCATACGGCCGGACGAAACTGGCCGGGGAGGAGGCTGTCCGAGGCCTGCTGCCCGATGCCTCGTACGTGGTGCGCACCGCATGGGTCTATGGCCGGACCGGCAGTAACTTCGTGAAGACGATCTCGCGACTGGCCCGTGAGCGGGACACGCTGTCCGTTGTGGACGATCAGGTGGGCTCGCCGACCTGGTCGGCCGATCTCGCGTCGGGGCTGATCGAGCTCGCTTCCTCGGCGGCACCGACCGGCGTCTACCACTGCACGAACGCCGGCGAGACCACGTGGTTCGGCTTTGCCCGCGAGATCGTCGCCGCGCTGGGCCAGGACCCGGCCAAGGTGACGCCGACGACGACGGAGGCATTTCCCCGTCCGGCCCGGCGCCCGGCCTACGCGGTGCTCTCCGGGCGGTCGTGGGTGGACGCGGGACTCACTCCTCCGCGGGCCTGGGACGCCGCGCTGTCCGCGGCCTTCGTCGCGGCGGGCGACGCGCTGCGCGGCTGATCGTTCTGCCGGGTACCGATCTTTCTGCCGATCGTTGCGCGACCGGCCACCGTCGGCCCACCGCGCCCCCGGCCGCGGGCGGGGGCGTGTCTGACTCTCGCCTGGTTCTCGCCTGCTGTCCGGTCCCCCGCCCGGCCCCGTCTTCCCGATCCGCCCGGCCCTTCGGCGACGGTTCCCGGTGGGCGCCGATCGTGTTGACTGTCACAGTAAAATTTTGCAGGATGAGAATAAGTGCGTATACTGCAAAGTTGTAGGGGGGTCCGGGGGGCGGATCGAGATCGGGGGAGCGGTGGCGGAGGAGCCGGCGACTGTCCCGGGCCGGGCTGGCGAGCCCGGGAAGTCGTCTGGGCCGGGGCTGCGGGAGCGCAAGAAGCGGCAGACCCGCCGGGCCCTGCGGGCCGCAGCCATCCGGCTCGTTGCGGAGCGTGGTCTGGAGAACGTCTCGGTCGACGAGATCGCCGCCGCGGCCGAGGTCTCCACCCGGACGTTCTTCAACTACTTCCCGACGAAGGACGACGCGATCGCCGGCATCGATCCCGAGGACATCACCGAGATCGGCACGGAGCTGGCGGAGCGTCCTCCCGAGGAGGAGCCGCTGGCGGCGTTGCGGGCGGTCATGCTGGACCGGGCCGCCCTCGTCGCGCCCGATCAGGCCGAGCTGTGGCGCGTCCGGCTTGCGATCATCCGTGCCCATCCGCATCTGACCATGGCCAACGCGGCCAGCTGGAGTTCCTACGAACGCGCTCTCGCCGAGGCGATCGGCCGGCGTTGCGGGCTCGATCCCGATCGTGACCCCTACCCTGTCGTGCTGGTCGCGACGACGTTGGCCGTCGTGCGGACCCTGACCGTGCGGTGGCAGGAGTCCCCGGATGACGCCTCGTTGCCCGACACTCTCGGCCGCGCCTTCGACATCCTGGCCCGCGGCCTGGCTCCGCCTGGTCCCTCCGGCACCTCAGACGAGTCCGGACACGAGTCCGGACACGAGTCCGGCGAGTCCGGCGGGTCGGACGGATCCGACGTGGTGGGCACCTCGAACGCGCCGATCACGTCGTCCCACCGGGAACGCCGGGCCCACCCGGAACGCCGGGAACAAGAACAACGAGGACAGCGACCCGAATGAGATCGACCGAGCACGTCGACGTCAGCGACGACCATGAAGGGAGCCGGTCATGACGCAGGCTCGATCGGCCGAGGACGCCGAGTCCGGCGGAACCGGCGCCGGCACGTCTCCGGCGCCCCGCGGCGGCGCTGCCGTGATCCCCCCGCAGGTCTCCGACCAGCGCCGGCTCTGGCTGATCATGGGAGCGCTGCTCCTCGGAATCCTGTTGGCCTCGCTGGATCAGACGATCGTGTCGACGGCACTGCCGACGATCGTCGGGGATCTCGGCGGCGCCACCCATCTCTCCTGGGTGGTGACTGCCTACCTGCTGGCCTCCACGGTGTCCACACCGGTCTGGGGCAAGCTCGGTGATCTGTACGGCCGCAAGATCCTGTTCCAGGTGGCGATCGTCATTTTCCTGGTGGGCTCGGTGATCGCCGGTGTCAGTACGTCGATGGGGCAGCTGATCGCCTTCCGTGCTGTCCAAGGGCTCGGTGGCGGCGGGTTGATCATCGGTGCAATAACGATCATCAGTGATCTCGTTCCGCCGCGCGATCGAGGCCGTTACCAGGGGCTGTTCGGCGCGACGTTCGGCGTGTCGTCGGTGGTCGGTCCGCTACTCGGCGGCCTGTTCGTCGACCATCTCTCCTGGCGCTGGGTCTTCTACGTGAACCTGCCGGTGGGCGCGGTCGCCCTGGTGGTGACGGCGTTGACGCTCCCGGCGACGAGGAACCGCATCAGGCACGTCATCGACTACCTCGGCACCGTGCTCCTGGCCATGGCGACGACCAGCCTCGTGTTGCTGACCAGCCTGGTTGGCACCACCTACGCCTGGGGATCACCGGAGATCATCGGGATGGGCGTCGCGGGAGTTGTGCTCCTCGTCGGGTTCGTGTTCGTCGAACGAGTGGCGGTCGAACCCGTGCTGCCGCTGATCCTGTTCCGGGTCCGGGTGTTCTCGGTGGCCGGCGCGGTCGGCTTCGTCGTCGGCTTCGCGATGTTCGGCGCGATCGTCTTCCTACCGCTGTTCCTCCAGGTGGTGAAGGGAGTCGACCCGACGGACTCCGGCCTGCAGATGCTGCCGGTGATGGGTGGGCTGCTACTCAGCTCGATCATCTCCGGCCGGCTCATCAGCCGGTGGGGCCGTTACAAGATCTTTCCGGTCGTCGGTACCGCGATGATGTCGATCGGCCTGTTCCTGCTGTCGTTCATCAGTCCCGACATCTCTACGCTGCAGCTCACGTTGTCCATGTTCCTTCTCGGGGTCGGGATCGGCGCGGTCCTGCAGGTCCTGGTCATGGCCGTGCAGAACGCTGTCGACTACCGGCAGATGGGCGTGGCCACCTCGGGTGCGACCTTCTTCCGGTTCATCGGCGGGTTGTTCGGTACCGCCGTGTTCGGCGCGATCTTCGCGAACCAGCTCAGAGGTAACCTCGCCGAGCGGTTCGCGGGCATCCCGTTGCCACCCGGTCTGTCCGCCTCCGGTTCCAACATCACCCCCCAGGTGCTCCACAGGCTGCCCCCGACGATCCGGGACGGATTCGTCCAGGCGTTCTCGGACGCGATGCAGACCGTCTTCCTGGTGGCGGTGCCGATCGGTCTGTGCGCCTTCGCGCTGGCCTGGTTGCTGCCCGAGATCCGCCTGGGAAACACCGTCGGTGGCGCGCGGCCCGCGGCGCCGGGCTCGGCGGAGTCCGACGAGACCGCGGAGGTCCTCAAGTAGCCGCGATTCCGACCGCGCGTCGGCGCCTGCGCGGGACGCCCCGTCGGCACGCGGTCTTTCTGCTGCTGGTCGCCGCCGGGATCGCTGCCCGGGTCCTGATGATCGTCACCTACCCGCCCGCGCTGATGTACCTCGGGGATTCGGCGGCCTACCTCGACCAGGCATGGCGGGACATCTGGCCGGGCGACTGGCGGCCGTCGGGCTACCCGATGTTCCTGCGGATCCTCGACGGGCAGGCCCACCTGACGCGGGTCGTCGTCGTCCAGCACCTGCTCACGCTGGGCGCGGCGGTGGCGCTCTATGCGGTGGCGTTGCGGGTTGCTCGCCGGCCGTGGCTCGCCGCCCTCGCCGCCACCCCCGCCTTGCTCTCCCCGTGGGTGCTGGACCTCGGCCAGTTCGTCCTCGTCGACAGCCTGTTCGGGGTTCTCGTCTCGGTCGGCGTGGCGCTGCTCGCGTTACCGGGACGCCCTCGGCCCGTTGCCTGCGCCGCCGCCGGCCTGCTGCTCGGAGCCTGCCTGTGCGTGCGGACGGTGGGCTACGGCCCGCTGGCGGTCGGCCTGGTCGTCCTGCTCGGCACCGTGCTGGCCGACCGGCGGCGCGCGACTTCCCGAGCCGGGTCGGTTGCCGCTCCTCGGGCGGCCCGACCCGTCCTCGCCTTCGCGCTGGCCGCCGCCGCGCCGATCCTGGCCTACTCTGGGTGGAGCGCCTCGGCGGGAGGGGGCTTCGCCGTTTCCGCGCACTCCGGGTTCTTCCTGTACGGGCGGGTGGCGCCGTTCGCGGATTGTTCCGCGCTGTCGCGAGCGGACCTGCGCACCCTGTGCGACCCACGGCCGGTCGACCAGCGCGGTTCGCCGGTTCGCTACCTGTGGCCGGCCGACTCCCCTCTGCGCCAGGGGCACCGGCACATCCCACCGGGACGGGAGGACCTCGCGGCCGAGTTCGCGGGCGAGGTCGTGCGTGACCAGCCGTGGATGCTGGTGACGACGTCGGCCCGGTACCTCGTCGGCTATCTCTCCCCGGTCCGGCATGAGACGACGAAGACCTCGCGGGCGGATACCTGGGAACTGCCGTCCAGCGTGACCAACGTGCTGACCCCGGACGATCCGCATGCCGACGACGGCTATTTCGTCGCGACCGAGGTGCACAACCCCGCGGCGGGCTGGCTGGCCGTCTACTCCCGCCTGGCCTACGCTCCGATGCCGCTCGTCGGCCTGGGCCTGCTGGCGGGTCTCGCGGCAGTACTGCTCGAGGCCGTTCGCCGGGTGCGCAGGAGCGGGGTGACGGCAGCGTGGCTGGGGGGCGGGCGGCTGTTCTGGCTGGCCGCCGGGGCCGGCCTGTCGACCCTTGTGCTGTCCGCGCTGACCTCCGGATTCGACTACCGCTACCTCGCCGCGGTCATCGGGCCGATCGGATCGGCCGCGATCCTGGGCGTGGCCGGATTCGTTGCCGCGCTCCAAACCCGGACCGCCGGAGAGCGCCGGCCGCCGGATAACGGACCGCCGGACAGCTGACGCCAAGCGGACGATACCGTCGTATCCGCCAAACGATCGTCGCTGATGTTCGACGGGCTGACCGGCGTTGTGGCATGGTAGTCGGGGCGACACCGCCCGGCCGATGCTGAGAGGGTTGCCGACGTGCCTGGCGGGGATGCGTGGCAGGCGGTCGAAACCTCCACGCAGGTGCCTGGGACCGGTGCGGCGCCGGAGGCCTGGCGGGTGTCGGATCCGGGGCGGCGCTGGCTTGTGACCGGGGTGGTCGCGGCCGGCATGGTTTTCTCCGCGCTCGGCGTGCTCGTCGCCGCGGTCGTGCCTCCCTTCACCTCGGCCGACGAGGCACAGCACACCGCCTACGCGTTCGTCGTCGCCGACGGCTCGTTGCCCGTGCTCGACTCGCCCGTGCACTCCCGCATCCCGAGCATGCCGGGGCTGCCCGCCGACTGCGTGGTGTCGCCGCAGCAGGCGCGGGCCGCGGTGGCCTCCCACGTCGATCGGCTCTGCGGGGCGCGCCTCGGCCGACCACTGACGAATGTCGATCTCACCTACACCGCGAACCATCCACCGCTGTTCTACGCGGTCGAGGCCGTCCCGCTCCGGACGGGCGTCGCGCTGGATCATCCGCTGGTCGGTTTCCGGGCCGCCCGCCTTCTCAACGTGGCGTTCGGGATCACCGCGGTGATCGCGACCGCGGCGCTGGTCCGCGGTGTGCTGCCGGGGCGGCCCGGTGTCGCCGTCGGCGCGGCGGCGATCGTCGGCGTGGTCGGCATGTTCGTCCTCATCTCCGGCCAGGTCTACAACGACACCCTGGCGGTGGCGACCATTACCGGCCTGCTCGCGGTGGCCGTCGCGATCATCCGCCGGGGACCGGGACCGGGACCGGGACCGGGACCGGGGCCGCGGACTCTGGCGGCGCTGGCGGTGCTCGGCCCGGCCGCGGCGGCGAGTCGGGCCAGTGGCGCGTTGGCCGTCGCGGTGGTCGTCCCGGCTCTCGGTGCCGCCGTCTCGATGCGGACGTCCGGTGGCCGGCTGCGGCGAGCCGGGCGTGGCCTAATGGCCGCGGTCACGCTCGTCGCGCTGACTTTCGCCGCGACCGGCTGGTTCTACCTGCGTAACGTGCGCCGGTACGGCGATCCCACCGCCTCGGGCCGGGTCGCCGAGATGTTCCCGATCCGCGATGGGCGGACGTCGGCCTGGCAGGTATTACGTGACAGCGACTTCTGGTGGCACGCCTACCGCGGGTTCTTCGGACGTCCCGTCCTGCTGACCGGTCACGCCCGGACGATCGCCGTCGGGGTCGCGGTCGTGACCGGCGCGGGCCTGGTGGCGGCGGGGGTTCGGGTCCTGGGCGCCCGGCTGCGGACCGCTGCACGCCCGGCCGCCCGGATCGCGGGTACCACCGAGGCCCGGCCGGTGGACGACGGGGTGGACGACGGGGTGGACGACGGGCACTCCGAGGCGGATCCGCCGGGAGGCCGGCTGGCCGGCAGCGTCGTCATCGGCCTTCTGCTCACCCTGCACTGCCTGCTCGTCGTCGCCACCCTGGTGGGATACGTCGCCGTCGGAGGCGCGCCGTTCACCCGGTACCTGCTGCCGATGCTGCCGATCCTCGCCTTCGTCGTCGCGGCCTGCTGCGGGTCGTTGCCGCTGGGCCGCCGCGGCCTGCCGACGGTCGCGGTCGTCGCCGCGCTGGCGGCGCTCACCGTGGTCATGCTCATCCGTGACCTGGCATTCAAGCGGCCCGCGCTCGCCCCGCTGGCGAACCTGGACCGGCTGCGGGCCGCCTGGGACCAGACGGCCCCGGGCCCGCCCGACCTCGGGCTGTCGTGCCTGGCGGGATGGGCCGTTCTCGGCGGTGTCCTGCTCGTTGTCGCGTTATGGAAGCTCGGTGACCCGGCGGTAGACGGCCGCGGTGAGCTGCGCGGTGCGCCGCCAGGTGAACGTGCGGGCGTGCGCCCGGCCGGCGTCGGTGTCGCCGGGGGAGTCGAGCAGCTCCAGGATCGCCTCGGCGAGGTCGTCAGCGAACGAGTCGCGGTCGGTCTGCCGAACGAGCCGCACCGGACTGCTGGGCCGGGTGATGGCCCGTCCGGGGGCCTGGCCAGGGATCCGGCCGGCGGGGGCGGCGACGTCGACGAGAGCGGCGGTGACCTCCCGCACGGTCGGGATGTCGGCGGCGACCACCGGAGTCCCGGCGGCGAGCGCCTCCAAGGGGGGTAGACCGAAGCCCTCGTACCGGGACGGGAAGCACAGCACGCTCGCTCCGGCGACGGTCGTCCGCAGCGCCTCGCTGTCGAGGTAACCGGCGGCGACGACGGCGTCGGACGGCAGGTTCGCCAGGTCCAGCGCCGGTCCCCACCCCGGAGGCCCGACGAGCACCAACGGCGGAGCGTCGATTTTCGCCGCGTGCAGTCGGCGGACCGCCTCCAGCAGCGCCGGGAGGTTCTTGCGGGGCTCCACCGAACCGACGAACAGCAGGTACCGCTCGGGCAGGCCACGGGCCCTGCGCCAGGCGAGGCTCGGCTTCGCTGTGGTGAACCAGGCGTCGTCGACGCCGAGCGGCGTCGGGGTCACCAGTGCGGGGTCGAGCCGGTAGGCCGTCACCACCTCGTCGGCCACCGCGCGGCTGGGCGTCAGCACGGCGGACGCCCGGCGCAGGCCGCGGGGGACCAGATCGCTGTAGCGGGCGGACGCCCCCGTCACCGTGTCCGGGGTACGCAGGTAGGACAGGTCATGGATGGTCAGCACACCGCGGGCCCGGCGCAGGGGTGGAAGGACGAAGTTCGTCGCGTGCATGACGTCGGCGGGGCCGGTGAGCCACTCGACGGGCGGGTACTCCGAGCGGGCCCAGGCGTCCTGCAACAGCCGGGCCGGTGCCCGCCGGGCCGCCGTTCGCACCCCGGCCGGCAGCGCGCCCGGGAGCTCGCCCAACCCGCGCCAGGTGAACGCCGTCGCCGCGAGTTCCCACCCGGCCCCGGCTTCCCGCCCGGGCTCGGTGGCGAGCCGGGCGAGCCCGGTCAGCAGATGCTCGGTGTAACGGCCGACCCCGGTGCGTTGCCCGAGCAACGGCGTGCCGTCCAGCACGACCCTCATGCCGGGATCACCCCCTCCTTTCCGGGAGTGCCACGCCACACCGCGCCGCTTCACCGCTCGTACAGCCCGTGCCGGGTGGCGATCTTCCGCCACTGCCGCGCGAACGCCGCATCGGAGAAGATCTGGGCGCGTTCGATCGCCGCGGCGGCGAGCCGACCGCGCAGACCGTCCTCGGCGGCGAGCCGGCGAGTGAAGGAGGCAACCTGCTCCGGGCCGGTCCATCGGTAGCCGTCGACCCCGTGCCGGACGATTTCTCGCTGGCCGGCCCGATCGATGACGACGGGAACGCAGCCCCCGGCCATCGCCTCGACGGTGGTCATCCCGAAGTGCTCCGCCGTCCAGGGACGCCGGTCGTCGTCCTCGCCGTACCCGGTGGCCGACCAGAACACCGAGCTGGTCGAGAGCAGCCGTTCGACCTCGGCGCGCGGGGCGTTGGGATGGATCTGCACCGGCAGCCCCGCGCCGGCCGCCCGGACCTGCTCCAGGTAGGGCAGTTGAGAGTCCTCACAGCCGCCGACGACGTGCATCGTCCAGTCGGGCAGGTCGCCCGCGCGGTACAGGTCGCCGAACCACTGCACCATCTCTAGCTGTCGCTTGGCGTGGCCGAGGCCGGGGGCGAAGAACCGGCCGACGGTGACGACGGCCTTCTCCCGCCGCGGCGCCGGATGCAGCCGTTCCACCTGGATGGGGGGGAACAGCAGGTCGGCGTCGCGCTTCCACAACCGGCGGATCCAGCCGCGGGTGAACCGCGAGTTGGCCATGACCACGTTGTAGCCGTCGAGGTAGCCGAGGTCGGCCGGGTCCCGCAGCAGCCAGGGGAAACGCAGCGGGAGCCGGGCGATCGGCCCCTCGCCACCGTCGGTGACCCGGGGCCGGCTCACCGCCACGCCGAGTTCGCGCACGTCTGCCGCGCCCGGCGAGAACGCGTCACTGACCAGGGTGAGCTCGGTACCGTTCGCCGACGGCGGCAGCGATACCTCGAACGGGGTGAAGTCGGTGCCGATCTGCAGCTTGGCCAGCACGCTGCCGTCGGCGTCGAGGAGGCGCAAGGCCGTGCCGACGGGCGTGCCGGGCCGGCCGATATCGGCGCGCAGGGTGCGCCGCTCGCCCGGGCTGACAGCGAGGATTCCCGCCCCGTTCGTCCAGGTCCACTGCCGGCGGCGGCCGCCCTCCGGCGGGTACCAGCCCTGGCCGAAGCTCACCGCCGGGCGAACCCCGCGCAGCAGCGGCCCGGCCGTGCGGACCGCGGCCTTACGCCAGGCCGCCATGTCGTGGTCGAATGGCGTCGGGAAGAAGCACAGGTACGCCGAGTGGCGGGCTTTCGGCATGATTCGGCTCATGTACGAACCGTTCACGAACAGGTCGTAGCGCCCGGAGAGGACGGCGATGGCCTCCTCGCCCCGGTCCGGCAACCGCACGTACCGGCAGCCGGCGAGATCCAGCCCGAGATGCTCGCCGAGCGCCGCGAGGTCGACCTCGGAGTGCCCGAGGAGGTCGACCGCGGCGCCCTCGGCGGCCAGTACCTGGGCGATCATGCCGTTGTGGCGTTCCCCGCCGCCCATGGAGTGCCAGAACCGGTTGTAGACCGCCGCCCGCACCCCGCCGACCGGTCGGTCGCCCTCGGCCGGTGCGTCGCCGGCCGGTTGGCCGGCTCTCGCGGGATCGTTCATCGGGACACCAGCCAGCTCTGCAGGCTCGCCCGCCGTTGCGCGGCGCTGCGCCCGATCTCGCGCCGGGCCCGCAGCATGTCGGGCAGCAGCCGCAGGTAGGAGCCGTACACTCGCAGCCGCAGCAGGGTCGGTCGGATCGCGGGTCGGCTGCGCGCGCGCTGTGCCTGGCGCAGCGTGCGCACCGCGATCGAGACCGTGGTCAGCGGGTAGCGGATCACGGCGGCCAGCGCCATCGGCGCGGTCGCGTCCTTGGTGAGCATCAGCAGCCGGTTGCGGTCGGTGTGGAAGACGAACAGCGGTGACCATTCGACGCTCGACGCCGAGTGGATGTGACGCAGCACCGCCCCCGGGACGTAGCGGATGCCGTACCCGCGGGCCCGGATCCGCCAGGACAGGTCGGTGTCCTCGTAGTAGAGGAAGAACGCGTCGTCGAACCAGCCGAGCTCGTGGCCGAGCGGCGAGCGGATCGCCATCCCGTTCCCGCAGGCGGTGAACACGTCCTCCGGCTGGTCGAACTGGCCGGCGTCGACCTGCTGGTAACCGCGGTCGGCACCGTAACCGTCGGTCAGGACGATGCCGCCGACGTTGTTGATGACGTCCACCCGCGGCGCCTCACCGCCGACGGTCAGCGACACCGTCGTCGACTCGGGGCCCACCGCGAGGTCCGCCCGCCCTCCGGCCGACGTGCCCATCGGGCCGTCCCAGCTCAGGGTGACCTGTTTGCGCGATTCCGCAGCCCAGGTGAACCCGAGGGTGACCGGGCCGCCGTCGGGGATCGGCACGCACAGTTCGTCGTCCCCTCGGGTCCAGAAGTACGGCGAGCCGCTCGGTCCCTCGGCACCGTAGGTGAGTTTCTCCCAGAGCACCTCGCGCAGCGCCTCGCGCCCGTTCACCGTCACCGAGGACACCCGCACTCCCAGCTCGCGGGAGTCGTGCGGACCCGGGACGAAGGTCGGCGTGTGCAGCCTGATCCGCAGGAACCGGGGGAGGAAGACGACCTTGCCGGTGGTGGCGCCGAGATGCCGGCCGCCGGGCTCGTCGAACGGCGCCAGCAGCGCGGCGATCCAGGTGGGCTCGGGGATCGCGTCGTTGTTCACCAGGACCGCGAAGGGCGTCGTGACCTGGCGCAGCGCCAGGTTGTTGCCGCCGGCGAAACCGAGGTTGCGCTCCGCGGGCACCACGCGTACCCAGGGGTAGCGCTCGGCGAGCAGCTCCCGTGAGCCGTCGGACGAGGCGTTGTCGACTACCCAGGTTTGGTAGGCGAAATCCGCCTCCTGCTTGGCGATGCCGTCCAGGCAGGCCGGGAGGAGATGTGCGCCGTTCCAGTTGACGATCACGATGGTCGCCAGCGGCTCGGCGGTCTTCGACTCGGCGGCCGATCCCGCCGCCGGCCGGGTCGGGCGTTCCTCGCTCATCCGCGCAACCTCGCATCGTAGTCGACCTTGAGCAGTCCGTCCGCCTGCGCACCACCGACGCCGAACAGCTCCTCGAACCGGCGGGTGGTGACCGGGGCGCCGGTGGCGGCGTCCGAGACGTGCACCTTCACCGCGAAGGCGCCGAGCAGTTCGGGCAGGCGTGGTACCGAGAAGTCGACGATGTGGCGGCCCGGCCCGATAGCGAGCCCGCCGGGTGGCGTCTCCATCATCCAGATCGGTACCTCGCTCTGGCCGACGATGTAGGTGTGCAGGTACATGTGCTCGGGGGCACCCTCGGTGACGTCGAACTCGACGCTGACGGTGAGAGACTCGCCGGGGCCGTACTGCACGGTAGGCAGTCCGCCCGGCTTGTGGCTGAAGGTGACCGACTCCGGCCTGACCGTGGCGTACTGGTAGGAGACCGGTTCCCCCGCGGGCAGGCTGCCCAGCTTCTGCCGCAGCAGTTTGGTACCCACGGCCGGCGGGCCGTCGAAGAACAGCGACCCGGACTCCAGGACCAGGATGCGATCGCACATGTTCTCGATGAGGTCGAGGGAGTGCGTCACGAACAGGATCGTGCGGCCCTGCGCCCGGAATTCGGCGATCTTGGCCAGGCACTTGCGCTGGAACGCCTCGTCCCCGACGGCCAGGACCTCGTCGACGAGCAGCACGTCCGGGTCGACGTGCACGGCGACGGCGAAGCCGAGGCGGACGTACTGGCCCGACGAGTAGTGCTTGACATCATCGTCGATCTTGTGGCGCAGCTCGGAGAAGTCGACGATGGAGTCGAAGAGCTGATCGATCTCCCGTTTGGACAGCCCGAGCAGGGACGCGTTGAGGTAGACGTTGTCCCGGCCGGAAAGCTCGCCGTTGAACCCGGCACCGAGTTCGAGCAGCGAGGCGATCCGACCGTGCACCGCGACCCGTCCGTCCGTCGGGCGCAGGATCCCGGCGAGCACCTTGAGCAGCGTCGACTTGCCCGAGCCGTTCGCACCGGCGAGACCGACCGTCTGGCCTCGCCCGATCGTCACGTCGATGTCGCGCAGTGCCCAGAAGTCGTCCCCGGCGGGGCCGCCCCGACGGACGAACCGTTCCTTCAGACTGGTCGCCCGGTTGTGGTAGGAGACGAATTTCTTGCTCACTCCGGCGGCCTCGATCACCACGGGCGCCTCGCGCGCCGGGCCGGGTGGCGCGGCGGCCTCCCTGCCTTCGGGCGGGGCGGCGGGGCTCGGCGGGTACGCGGACGAGTGTCGGGCCACTACTGCTACTCCTTGCTGGCCGCCTGCGGACGTCCCATCATGATCGCACCGCGGTCGGCGTGCTGGCTCCCGGGGCCTTCGGCGGGCGACGAGGACAGGGCCGGTCCGCCACGGGCCGACTACAGATCCTCGGCGAAGTCCGCCTGCAGGGCGCGGAACACGTGCAGCCCCAGCCACAGCAGGACGAGGGAGATCACCCCGGCGACGGCGAGATGTTCCAGGTAGAACGTGTATCCCGGGTTCGCCAGGATGGGGGCGGAACCCGTCGAGTTACCCGGGGGTGGATCGTAGATCGCCCGCTGGAACGTGATGACCACGACGGCCATCGGGTTGAGCAGGTACACCCAGGTCAGGTCGGCCAACCTGTTCTGGATGAGGCCGAAGGCGTACACCATGGGATTCAGCCAGAACCAGGCGAGCAGCGCCACGTCGAGCAGATGGGCGGTGTCGCGGTAACGCACGTTGAGCGCGCTGACCAGCAGGGACAGCGCCACGGTGAAGGTGAGGGCGACGGCTCCGGCCGGGACGAGCAGCAGCAGCTCGGGGCCGAGCAGGCTGTAGCCGAGCGCGAGGATCACCACGAACAGGACCAGCAGCTGCAGCAGGAAGTGCACCGCGGCGAAGCCGACCGCCGACAGGGGGAGCACGGCGAGGGGAAAGCGGACTTTCTTGACGAGGTTCGCGTTCGCCACGACGCTGCCGCAGGACGCGGACACGCTGCCCGAGAAGGCGTTCCAGACGAGCAGTCCGGACATCAGGTAAATACCGAAGCGGGGGATTCCTGATTTCAGCACGATCTGGAACACGAAGGTATACACGACGAGAAGGAGCATGGGATTCGCCAGTGACCAGGCGAATCCCAGCGTCGATCCCTTGTATTTGATCTTGAGATCCTTGCGGATGAGATTGCGCAGCAGTTCCCAGCGCACCCTCGTCTGGGCCCGGCTGCGACGGGCCAGCCGACTCGAGTCCAGCGCGTGATGGTGCTCCGGCCCGGGCGGACCGGTCTCCGGCTCCGGGGCGGACGGAGCCATCGGCGCCCCCGCCGGCAGCGCGGCGTCAGCCAGATGTGACACGGCCCGCCCTCCCCGTCTCCCGAATGCGCGGGTACCGCTCGCCGCCATGGCGCGACTGGAGCTGCACCTGTCCGCTCCTCCTCGACACTCTGGCTCGACACTCCGGGGACCTGAACACTACCGAGACCGAGGCGTCCCTGGTTCGTCCCACGTCCAAGCGGGTTCCGCGACCCGGCCGGCCGTCTTTCCGGCTACCGAGAGTATCGCCCTGCTTACGGATGAATAATCAATGGTGTATAGGGTCGAACTGGCCCGCTTCTCGTCAGAATCGGACGGTACCGTGCCATCGCCGGGCGGGCGACGCCACCCACTCCGGTGGCCGACGGCCAGAGCACGGTTCATAGTATTGATCCGTCCATCTGGCTTCGGCCGGCCGGGGCCGCGCGGGAGAATCCCGACGCACGCCGGCCGTCGTGGCTGACCCGGCGGAGGCGGTCGTAACCGGCCGCATGGAGCGGTCGTAACCGGCCGCACGGAGAGGACGGTCGTGTTCACCGACGTCCGGCTACGCGAAGTGTGGTCGCACCTGGAGTCGGGCGGGGCACAGGCCCTGACTCTGGATGTCTTCGACACCCTCCTGTGGCGCATGGTGCCAGAGCCCGCCCATGCCTTCGTGCTGTTGGGCCGGCGGCTCGCGGACGCGGGCCACCTGCCCGCCAGCGTCTCCCCGGGCGAGTTCGCCTGGCTGCGGGTCCACGCCGAGCAGCTGGCCCGCCTGCACGCCAGGGCCACCCGCGGTACCCATGAGGTGCGGCTGGACGAGATCTGGCAGCTGCTGCTGCCGGCGCTGCCCGGTGCCCTCGGCGTCCAGGACCTCCTGGACGCCGAGGTCGCGGTCGAACGCGAGCTCTGCCGCGCCGACCTCGCCGTGGTGGAGCTCGCCGAGCTCGCCATGACGAAGCTCGGCCTGCCGGTCTACCTGCTGTCCGACACGTACTTCTCGGCCGGCCAGCTCGAACGGCTGCTGAACCGGCCGGAGCTGGCCGGCGTGCCCTTCACCCACATCTTCACCTCCTCCGACGCGGGGACGTCGAAGAGCGACGGGCTGTTCCAGCACATGCTCGCCGCGTCGAACCTGCAGCCGTCCCGGGTCGTGCACCTTGGCGACCACCCCGTCGCCGACGTCGAGGGTGCCCGCGAGCACGGGCTTGTCGCCATCCATTACCCGAAGTACTCCGGGGCGCTGGAGCAGACCCTCGAGCTCGAGGGTCTGCGTAAGGCGCCGAGCGACGACCTCCCGATCGACCCGGTGGACGGCGACTACGGGATGACCGCGTTGCGGGCCCGGTCACTGCACCGTGCCGACGCCCTCGCGGTCCCCGCGGGGCTGCGCCGGTACTGGGAGGCCGGCGCGACGGTCTTCGGGCCGGTCTTCACCGGTTTCGCGGAGTGGGCCGTGGAACGGGCCCGTGACTTCGGCGCCGACCACATCCACTGCCTGATGCGGGAGGGTGACTTCCTTTCCCGCCTGCTCGTCGGTCCCGGCGAGGATGTCGGGGTCACCATTTCGACGCTGTGGGCGTCGCGGCAGGTGTGCGCGCTGGCCAACGTCTTCGAGGGCAACCCCGAGGAGCTCAGGAGCTTCCTGGTCCGTCGGCACGCGCCGAGTGTGGGGCAGCTGCTGCGCCAGCTCGGGGTCCGGCTGGAGAACGTCGCCGGCATCTCGGCGCTGGCCGACCGCCGCCTCGACGTGCCCGGCCTGCTCGACGACACCCTCGAGGCGCTCTGTTCCGATGAGCGGATCCGCAGCGAGATCGTGCTGACCGCGTCCCGCCTGCGTGAGCGTTACGTGCGCTACCTCGACAGCCAGCTACCCGAGAGCGGCCGGGTCGTCTTCCTCGACCTGGGCTGGGGCGGGACCATCCAGGCGCTGCTCACCCGGCTGCTCGCCTCCACCGGCCGCGGGCTGGACATCCTCGGCCTGTACCTGGCTACGAACCAGGCGGCGATGACGCACCGGTTGGCCGGTCTGGAGCTGGAGGGATATCTTGCGACAAGCGGTCAGCCCGAGACCCTGGCGAACCAGCTCATGCGTAGCCCCGAGGTACTCGAGCAGCTCTGCATGCCCGACGTCGGGTCACTGGTCTCCTTCGACGAGATGGGTAATCCGGTGCTCAGCATCGACCGGACCTCGCGGACGCAGGTCGCCCAGCGAGCCGCCGTCCAGGACGGCGTCCTGGCCTTCCAGCGGGAATGGCTGCGTTACCGGCGCTCGGAGACCCCGATGCCGTCGCTGGCCTGCGCCGGGGCGCGCCAGGCGGGACTGCGGACGCTGACCCGCTTCGTCGCCCGGCCGACCGCGGTGGAGGCCGCGGCCTTCGGTGCCTGGGCGCACGACGACAACTTCGGCTCCGACGCCACCGAGGGCCTGCTGCCGCCGGAGCTGGTCCGCCGGATGCCGTACCTCACCCCGGCCGACATCGACCGGATCTCCATGCGTGAGCTCTACTGGCCCGCCGGGGTGGCCGGGGTCGCGAACCGGCCGCTGGCGGTGATCAGCGGGCTGGCCGCCGCCGCGGGCATCCCGCCGGAGGAGGTCTCGCCCGAGGCCGCCGCGGGGCCCGTGGAGGTCTACATCGACACGGGCGGGGACTTCGTCAATGGTCCGAAGGAGACGGCGGTCACCCGGTCGGCCCGCGACGGCCTGTCGATCGTCCGGCTCAGCCTGGAGGCGGTCGGGGCACGCCGGATCCGCATCGACCCGGCGGGTCGGCGCGGTCTGCTCCGCCTGGACTGGCTGACGCTGTCCTTTCATATCAACAACACCCCAGAGCCGGACAAGATAACCATCACCTCGCTGGACGATTCCGCCCAGCGGCTCGCACTCCTCGGCGGCCGGCTGCTCCAGCCGAACCTGGTGGAGATCACCGGGGACGACCCACAGTTCGTCTACACGATCGACCTCGCCACGCAGCCGCAGCTCGCCGGGGTCTACGCCCTCGACGTCGAGCTGGCGTTCGGCTGGATGGGCATCCGGGGTGATCCGCTGGCTCTGCCCGCGGCGGAGCCCGCCCGCGACGGCCTGCCGCTGCGGGCGGCCCGCAAGATCCGGCGCGAGCTCGGGGGACCGCGGTGACGGACCGCCCGGACTCAGAGCGCAGCGAGGTTCGGGACAGTTTCGCCGAGCTCGCCGCCGTCGCCGCCGGAATGGACGCGGGAACGGACCTCGAGGCCCGACCGGGCACCGGACCAGGCACCCGACCGGGCACCGGACCAGGCACGGCGCTCACCCGGCAGAGCGATCACGCCGTCGAGGTCGGGGACGCCGCCGAACCCACGCTGGCGCCCCTGCTCCTGCACTCCCTGTCCGATCTGCGCGAGATCTGGGTGCCGCTGCTGGAGGCGTCCGGGGCGCGCAGCATCGCGGAGATCGGTTCCGAGAGCGGGGTCACCACCTCGCTCCTCGTCGACCTGCTGCGCCGTGGCGGTGGCGGGCGGTTAGTGGTCATCGATCCCGAGCCCGGGGTGTCGCCGGCCTCCGGCGGGGGCCTCGACGTGCACGTGATCCGGGGGCACAGCCCGCAGGCGCTCGACGGCCACGCGCCGACCGACGCCTACCTCATCGACGGGGACCACAACTACGCCACCGTGCACGGCGAGCTCACCGAGATCGACCGCGCGGTCACCTTGTTCGGCCGGTCCTACTTTCCCCTGGTGATCCTGCACGACGTCGGCTGGCCGGCCGGCCGGCGCGACCAGTACTACAACCCCGACCGCATTCCCGAGGACGCCCGGCAGTCGCACTCGTGGGACGTCGGTGTCGAGATCGACAACAGGGAGACGGTTCCCGGGGGATTTCGGGGCATGGGAGCCTTTGCCTGGGCGCTGACCGAGGGCGGTCCGCGTAACGGGGTGCGCACGGCCGTCGAGGACTTCGTCGCCGACCACCCCGACCTGCGTTTCTTCACCGTGGCACCGATCTTCGGGTTGGGCGTGGTGATCGACCGGCGGGCTCCCTGGGCGCGTCGCGTCGCCGACCTGCTCACTCCGTGGGTGTCCAACCGGTTACTTTCCCGCCTGGAACGCAACCGCATCGACCTCTACCTGCACGTCCTGCGGTTGCAGGACACCGCGGCCGCGGTCGCCCGGGCGCGGCAGCGGGAGTGGGCGCGCCTGGACGACGAGCGCAGCCGGCTCGCGGCGATCGCGCTTGAGCACCTGCACCGCATCGCCCAGCTCGAGCAGGAGGTCGCCGAGCTCCGCCGGCACGAGCAGGAACGCGAGGAGCGGTGGGCCCAGAGCCACTGGGCGGCCGCGGACGTCGACGAGCCCAAGCTGATGCAGGTCGCGCGGATCGCGAACTCGGTGCTGCGGTCCCGGCTGAGCACCACCGGACAGGACCGCCTGGCGAGGGTGCAGACGCGGATCGCCGAGAGCGGTGTCGCGGGTCGTGGCGCCCTGCCCGCTCTGCGGCGCCGCTCGGCCGCCCCGGCGCCACCCCCGCCGGCAGCGCCGCCGGGCACGCGGCGACCGCCGTGGGACCGGACCTCGGACCGGACCTCGGGTGGTCAGCAGACCGGTTGGTAGGGCACGTCCGAGATGTGGCGCTGCCATTCGGCATCGGTGATCTGCTTCGACGGGTCGGCGCACGCGGCGGCGATCAGGTCGGCGTCACCGATCCGGCTGATGCGCACGGTGTAGTCGTCGCTTGCCGTGGCGATGCCCTGGCTGTCCGGTGTCCACGCCAGGGCCTGGACCCAGTCCCCGTGCCCGGTGATGGTGCCGATCGCCGGCTGCCGGCCCGGTTCGGTGACATCCCACAGGTGCACCGTGGTGTCCCAGCCCGCGGTGGCCAGGGTCCTGCCGTCCGGGCTGAACGCCACGTCGAACACCCATTTCTCGTCGGCAGGGAAGGAGGCGGTGGCCGCCGGCCGGGACGGGTTGGTGATGTCCCAGATTCGGGCCGTACCGTCATAGGCGCCCGTGGCGAGGCGCCGGCCGTCCGGGCTGAAGGCGACCGCCCACACGTAGTCGGTGTGCGCGGTGATGGCCGTGAGCGGTCGCGGCCGGCGCGGATCGGTGACGTCCCACAGCCGGGCCGTCCGGTCGGCGCTGGCGGTCGCCAACAGGTGACCGTTCGGGCTGAATGCGACCTCGTTCACCCAACTGGTGTGGCGGTCGAGCACGGACAGTTGACTGGGGCGGCGCGGATCGGTGACGTCCCACAGCCGGGCCGTGTTGTCATAGCCCGAGGTGGCGAGTACCTTCCCGTCCGGGCTGAACGCGGCGTCGAGCACCCAGCCGTTGTGCCCGAGGATGACGGAGAGTTCGACGGGGCGGCGCGGATCGCTGAGGTTCCACAGGATCACCGACCGGTCGTAGCTGACCGTGGCGAGCAGCCGTCCGTCCGGGCTGAACGCCGCGTCGAGCGTCCACGAGGTGTGCCTGGCCAGGGTGGCGAGCTTCACCGGATGGGAACGCGCGGAGATGTCCCACAGCTGGACGAGGTTGTCGGCACCGGTCGAGGCCAGCAGGCGCCCGTCCCGGCTGATGTCCATACCGAGCGCCGACTGCGTGTGCCCGTCGAGCACCGTCGCCGTCGCGGCGGCGAAGGAGGTGCGCAGCCCGGCGCGGGCCTCCCACACCGGGCTGATGCGGTAGGCCGCCAGGGACAGCCGGGCGGCCAGGTCCGCATCAGAGTTGCGGACGGCCTCGGCGGCCAGAGCGACGCGAGCGGCCGTCTCCTCCCGGCTCGGCCGCCGGTCACTGCCGGTGGTGAGCGCGAATGGCATGAGGGCCGCGATGAGCAGGACCGCGAGGACCGGGGCGGCCAGCAGCGCGACGCGGCGCCAGTTCCACCGGCCGCGGTCCCGTGCCGACGGGTCGACGGGCGGCCCGGCGCCGACCGGCTCGCCCGAGGCAGACCCGCCCGGATCAGGGTCGACGGGCGTGAAGCCCCGGTTCGCCCTGCCTCCGGTCGCCGCTAGCCCGGTGGGTTCGTCCCCGGTCTCGTCACGACCCGCGCCGGGCGGTCCCTCCAACTCGGCCTCGGTGGGCGGATCCGATCTCTGTCCGGGCGCGGAGCGGTCCGGGTCGGTCCGTTGCGGGGGCGCGGGCATCGATGCCCCGGCACGGATGACGCGGGTCACCTCCGGGTCGGGATGCGTGGTCGGGCCCATTCCGACCAGACGCAGGAACAGTTCCTGGGCACTCGGCCGGGTGGCCGGGTCCTTGCGCATGGCCTCTTCGACGATCGGCCGCAGGGCTGGAGCGAGACCGTCGAGCAGTGGTTCGCGGTGTACGACGCGGTAGAGCTGCACCGGCGTCGGCCCGTCCCCGAAGGGGAAGGAGCCGGTGCCCGCATAGGTCACCAGGCCACCCCATGCGAAGACGTCCGCCGCCGCCGTCACCGGCTCGCCGTTGGCCTGCTCCGGGGCCATGAACGCCGGTGTACCGATCCGCTGGATCTCCTGGCTGAGCATCGTCGGGGCGTCCAGCGCCCGGGCGATGCCGAAGTCGATGACGCGGGGGCCCAAGGCTGAGAGCAGCACGTTGGACGGCTTGAGATCACGGTGTACGAGGCCGGCGCCGTGGATGGCGGTCAGCGCCGCGGCCACGCTGACCGCGACGCGCTCCAGGTCGGCCGACCGCAGTGGGCCGGCCGCGGCCACCGTCTGGGCGAGGGTGAGGCCGTCGATGTACTCGGTGATGAGGTAGGGCCGCCCGCCCGGCGGATCGACGACATCGAGTACCTCGGCGGTGCAGAAGCGGGCGACCCGGCGCGCGATGTCGGCCTCCCGGCGGAACCGGGCCCGGAACTCGGGCACCCGGGCCAGGTCAGGTCGAATGACCTTGACCGCGACGAGCCGGCCGGCGTACTCGGCGACGTCCGGCCTGCTCCGCCCGAGGAAGACGGTCCCCATCCCGCCCTCCCCGAGGCGCCCCAGCAGCG
>NZ_CDWTMO010000028.1:0-34070 GCF_977946435.1 Frankia sp. CgKIO3
CCTCTCGCCCGTCCACCGCACCCGCCCGCCGACCCGCTCGAAGCCGGCCATCACGAGCGAGCGGGCGAGCTTGGCCTTGCGCACGGCCCCCGCCGGACTCGCCAGGGCGGACGACGCACTGATGAGCAGCTGGAAGCCGCGATCGCTGCCACGCCAGTGCTCACGCAGGATCGGCTCCCCGGCTCCGACAGCCAGCCGCCGGAAGGCGAACGCGATGACCGCAACGTCGTCGAGCTGACCCACCACCGGAATCGCGTTGGTCAGCCGGTTCTTCGGCGACACGAGGTACGCGAGCGCCGCGGCGGCCTCCACCTTCGCGGACTGCGGGACCCGCGGATCGGCGACGACCCGCCGCAGCAGCTGGACCAGATCGGGAAGGAACATCGTGACCTCCCGACCGAACGCTCGCATGGCGTCCCTGTCGAGCACGACCATCGCCGCTCCAGCCTCCTCCCGCGCGAATCGGGATTTCCCGCCGACCGTCGACATTTTAGTCCGCGCGGACAGAAGCGATCTTGTGCTCAGCGCGGCGGGTGAGCTCAGCGCGGCGGATGGTCGAGGAATCCCCGGCCGGTCTTGCGTCCCAGGAACCCGGCCCGAACCAGCTGTTCGAGCAGGGGTGCCGGGGCGTAGCCGGGCTCGCGGAACTGCGCGTACAACGAACGCGTGATCGCGAGCGTGACGTCGAGGCCGACCACGTCGGCGAGCGCGAAGGGGCCCAGCGGATGGCCGCAACCGACCGTCATCGCCGTGTCGACGTCCTCGATCGTCGCGTAGTGCGCCTGGAGCATCTTCACCGCGTCGTTGAGATAGGGGAACAGCAGCGCGTTGACGATGAACCCCGCCCGGTCGGCGCAGAACACCGGATGCCGCCCGGCCACTCGGGACAGCGCCAGGACCGTGGCTGTCACGTCATCGCCGGTGAGCACCGTGGGCACCACCTCGATCAGCTTCATCGCCGGGGCCGGGTTGAACCAGTGCATACCGATGACGTCCTGTGGCCGGCTGGTGGCCGTGGCGCATTCGATGACCGGCAACGAGGACGTGGTAGTCGCCAGCACGGCGCCGGGCGCCGCGATCTTGTCCAGGTCGGCGAACAGCTCCCGCTTCACCGCCAGGTCCTCCACCACCGCCTCGAGCAGCAGGTCGCAGCGGCCGAGCTCACCCAGATCGGTCGTGCCGCGCACCCGAGCCAGGGCCGCCAGCCGGTCGGCGTCGGACAGCCGCCCCCTGGCCACCGACGCCGACAACGACGACTCGATCTTCACGAGGGTGGCGGCGAGGGTGCGCTCGCTCCGGGCCCGCAGGAGGACGTCGTGCCCGGACCGGGCCAGCACCTCCGCGATGCCGCCCGCCATCGTGCCGCTCCCCACGACGCCGACCGAGCGCACCGGGCGGCCCCGCCTCGGGCGGTCGGCGAGCGGATCGACCGCGTCGACCACCTCGGAGGAGTCCGGTGCCGCGTAAGTGTAGAAACCACGACCGCTCTTGCGGCCCAGCAGGCCCGCGCGCACGAGCTGGCTCAGCAGCGGTGCCGGAGCGTGCAGGTGGTCACGGGACTGCCGGTACATCGAGTTGAGGATCTCGTGGGCGGCGTCCAGACCGATCAGATCGAGCAGGGCGAGCGGGCCCATCGGATGCCCGCACCCGAGCCGCATGGCCGCGTCGATGTCCTCCCGGGCCGCGTACCGGGCCTCGAGCATGCGCACGGCGTTGTTGAGATACCCGAACAGCAGCGCATTGACGATGAAGCCCGCCCGGTCCTCCGCGACGACCGCGGTCTTCCCCACGTCGTTGACCAGGCCGATGACCCCGGCCAGCACGGTCGGGTCGGTGACGACCGTGCGCACGACCTCCACCAGGCGCATCACCGGCGCCGGATTGAACCAGTGGGTGCCGAGCACCCGTTCCGGGCGGGCGGTGCCCGCCGCGAGTTCCGTCACCGACAGGGAGCTGGTGTTCGTCAGGAAGACGGTGGTCGGGGGGCAGATCTCGTCGAGTCGGGCGAAAAGCGCCTGTTTGGCGCTCATCCGCTCGTCGATCGCCTCGATCACCAGCTCGCAGTCGGCGACCGCCGCGAGCTCGGTGCCGAGACGCAGGCGGGCCAGTACGGCCTCCCTGGTCGCGTCGTCGATCTTGCCGTGGCGGCCCGCGCGGTCGAGGGAGTGCTCGACCCGGGCCCGGCTGCGGGCGAGCGCGTCGGCGTCACGCGCGATGCCGACGACCTCCAGACCGGCCTTCGCCAGCACCTCGGCGATGCCCGCGCCCATGGTGCCGAGCCCCACCACCCCGACCCGGCGGTGTCTCACAGCGTCGTCCCGGCTGTTCTCCGGCTTTTTCTCCGGGTTCGTGGCCGGCCCGGTTCCCGATGCGGGCCTCTCGATCATGCCCAGGCTCCTCTACTTCGGCACATCTACTTCGGCACACGGGCCCCGGGCGACAGGTAGGCGTCGCGGGCCGGGCGGTGTCAGACGGCGAACGCCGCGATCCTCCCATATTCTCGAGACGCCGGCCCATGATCGCGCTGCGGGAACGGACCGGCCGCCGGCCGGGGACGCCGGCCGGGCGGCCGTCGCAGGTTCGGCGGACCGGGCGGGTTCGGCGGAAGCGCTTTCAGAAAAGCGTCGGAATGGACGGTTCGAGGCCCCGCAGCTCGTCATAGTCGACGATGGCGCAGCCCAGCCCCCGGTCGGCCGCTAGCAGCCGAGCCTGCGGGGTGATGGACTGCGCCGCGAGAATGCCGCGCACGGGATGCGGCAACACCGGGTCGGCCTCCAGGCGGACAAGGTACCGGGTCAGCTGCTCCACCCCGTCGATCTCACCCCTGCGTTTGATCTCGACGGCGACCGTTGAGCCGTCCGCGCCGCGGCACAGCAGGTCGACCGGCCCGATGCCGGTCTCGTACTCGCGGCGCACCAGGGTGAGTCCGGGCGCGATCGCGTCGGGCCGGTCGGCGAGCAGCACCTGCAGATGCGCCTCCACCCCGTCCTTGCGCAGACCGGGGTCGACGCCGAGGTCGTGCGTGGAATCGTGCAGCACCTGTTCGAGGGTGATGACGAGCTGCTCGGCCGCGCGGTTGGTGACCCGCCAGACCCCGTCCGCCTCGGCGATGACGCACGGGGGGCTCATCCAGTTGAGCGGCTTGTACGCCCGTCCGTCGGCGTGGATCGAGACGGATCCGTCCGCCTTGACGAGTACCAACCGGACGGCGCTCGGCAGATGTGCGGTGAGCCGACCGACGTAGTCCACGCTGCAGCGAGCGATGACGAGCCGCATGACGTCACGCTATCGCGGCCGTTGTCGAGGGCACAGACCGACCGTACGACGTCGAGGGTGCCCCGGAGACCATGGCGGTGCAGGTCACCCGGTGCAGGGCGGCGGGGAGACCTTCCACAGGGTGATCAGAGCGCGCGGAAGCACGTCACAGGCCCGCGGGCCGTTGCGGACAATCGTCCAGGGCCCAGCGCCGGTCCGCCGCCACACGTGCGGGTCGACCGGCGGCGTGGCCGGCCCCTGGACCTCGATGCGACCGATCGCCCAGTACTCGTCGTGCGCCGCGTCAACGCCCTCGACGGCGCCGAAGTACATCCCGTTCACGATCGTCACCTGCCGGGCGGAGATAGTGGAAGCGCCCCCGGCCGCCTTGATGGAGTCGGCGACCGTCCACGACAGCGCGAGCCGCAGGGCATCCGGATCAGGCTCATCGAGGACCCGCATCTGATGGGCCGTGCCTGGTCGGCGCGCACCCTCCCACGGGACGGTCCGCAACGCGGGGGTCAGCTCCGGGGCGGGCGAGGTGGCGGTCTGAGGCGCATGCACGGTGGCGGACTGCCGGTCCGCGGTCACGTAGCCGATGGCCACGCCGAGCAGGACCGCGACCACGAACGCCACCGGGACCAGGACCGACCGGTACTCGCGCACCCCGGCCAGCCCGGCGGATCGCGCACTCCGATCGCCAACGGCATTCACCCGCGCGGGCACCTCCACGTCCTGCACGCCTCCGTCCGGCATCACACCCTGCCAAGAGCCGGGCCCGTCACCCGAAAGCAGTACCCGATCAGCAGGTACCCGGCAAGCATGCCGCATCGCGTGTCCGCCCGGCGCACGGGCGCGCCTGAGATGACGGTGCGCAGCCACCCTGGTTCGTTTCGCTCCGGGTGCCGTCCCGATCGGGACGGAGCCCTTCCTGACGGGCCTGGCGGGCGGTCGAACGGATGAGCCGCCCGGGCAGCCCGCTCAGGCGTGGCCGACGTGGACCAGGTCGGCGGCCTCCTCGAACCGCAGCAACCCACCCAGCCGGTCCGCCACGAGCAGGCGTTCAAGCGAGCTCGGCACATCGACCAGCACCATCGAACGGCCTGCGGCACGGGCTCGGCGAGCGCCGCCGAGCAGCACCCCCAGCGCGGCATGATCGCCGAGCTCCAGGCCCGCGACGTCGACGCGCAGCGGCCCGCTCCCATTGTCGATCGCCGCGTGCAGCAGGGAGCGTAGTGTCCCCACCGTCCGTACATCCACCCGGCCAACCACGCGGGCCGTCTGCGCGCAGCCGGCCCGCGTGTCCCCGGAGCACTCCAGACTCACCACGTTCACGCCGATGTTCATGTGATCTCCCGTCCCGGCCGTCCGACGCTCCCTCTGTCGTGACGCCGTTGCTACCAGCTATCCGCGCCGATCGCGGGTAGCACTCAGGTGCGGCTCGCCCAGGGCGGACCGCGACATACCCCCTCGTCTCCATCGGACTGTCGCCGTTCGGCCACAGGGAGGTCGGGCCGGTTACCTTGATGGTGGCAGCAGTCGGCGGGCGATGTTTCCTCTGTCGGATTCCGTGGAGGTGTCGCGGCCCGAATCCATGTCCGCCGCGAGGATGTCTGGGACGATGCAAGGTGGCGTCGAAGAGCAGCACGATCGGAGGTGCGGGATGACCGGAACGGCCGGGGCGTTTCTCCTCGAGCCGCTGATCGCGCTGCTGGCCGTCGGCCTGCTGATGGCGATCGGGCGCTGGGCTCATGCTCCGGCACGGCCGCGGCCTGCCGGTTCCGTCCCCGGCCACGACTTCGGTCTGCTCGTCCCGGTGGTCACCGTGGACACCCCCGCCGAGATCACTCGGCTCCGCGCGGCGCTGTGGGCGCGGGGCATCCGCTCGATCTGGGCCACGGCACCGGCCAGTCCGATCCGCATCGACGCCGCCGGGAATATCATCGCCCGGCCGCGGGACCGCCGCCACGTACTCGTGTTCGGCACGGACGCGAACCGAGCCGCCCGTGCCCTCGTGAACCTGCTCGGCTCGCGCCAGCCGCCCACCTGACCCCGCCGGCCGGGCCGGCGGATCACGAGGCCGGTGGGATCAGGCCGACGCCAGCGGGATCAGGCCGAGGCCGGTGAAATCAGGTCGAGACTGGTGAAATCAGGTCGAGACTGGTGAAATCAGGCTACGGCGCGGTCGGAGACCCGGCGGATGTTGGCGCCGAGGTCCGTCATGTTCTCGACAAACCGGGCGTATCCCCGGTCGATGTGGTGGACGTCGCCTACCTCGGTGACGCCGTCCGCAACCAGGCCGGCGAGCACGAGACCCGCGCCGGCCCGCACGTCGGAGGCCGTCACCCGGGTGCCGGACAGCCGCGGGGTTGGCCGGACGATGACGTGGTGGCCGTCCGTACGCAGGTCGGCGCCGAGTTTGTGCAGCTCGCGGCAGAAGACGAACCGGCTGTCGAAGACGTTCTCGGTGATCAGGGAGGTACCCCGGCTGACCGACTCCAACGCGATGATCTGCGGCAGCAGATCGGTCGGAAAGCCGGGGTACGGCAGCGTCACCACGTCGATCGACCGGGGTCGTCCCCGTCCGACGACCCGGAATCCGTCGTCCCGGACGTCGACCTCGGCACCGGCCTGCACCAACTTCTCCAGGACGATGCCGAGATGAGCGGCCTGACCATGCCGGATTAGCACGTCGCCGCCGGTCATCAGGGCGCCGATGGCGTACGTGCCGGCAACGATGCGGTCCGGCACCGTCCGGTGTTCCACCGGGGTGAGGTGGTCGACCCCGTCGATGATCAGTGTCGACGATCCCGCGCCGTCGATGCGCCCGCCCATCGCCGTCAGCATCGCGCACAGGTCGGCGATCTCGGGTTCCTGGGCGGCATTGTCGATCACCGTCGTCCCCTTGGCGAGAACCCCGGCCATCAACAGGTTCTCGGTGGCGCCCACGCTGGGGAAGTCGAGCCAGATCGAGGCTCCCTGCAGCCGGCCGGAGCAGCGCGCGACGAGGACTCCGGACTCGACGTCGACCAGCGCACCGAGTTTGGTCAGACCGTTGACATGAATGTCGAGCGCGCGCGATCCGATCGCGTCTCCACCGGGCAGGGCGACCCGCGCCTCCCCGCGGCGGGCGACCAGCGGACCGAGCACCGCCACCGACGCCCTGATCTGCCGCACCAGTTCACCATCGGCCGCGATGCCCGGAGCCTGGGGAACCTCAATGCTCAGCCACCCGCCGGCGGCGTCCCGCTCGACGGTCGCACCGAGCCCCGCCAGTACCTTGGACATCACCGACACGTCCAAGATGTCGGGAACGGCGGACAGCATCGTCCGGCCCGCGGCCAGCAGGCTCGCGGCCATCAGCTTCAACACCGAGTTCTTCGCGCCCGGGACGGCGACCTCGCCGGCCAGCCGGGTACCGCCTGTCACAACGAAGCGCTCCACGAACCTCGATGCTAGGTCCTGGCCTGAAGATCTTCACCGCCACCCGCCGGACCGACCGGCGCAACCCTGCGCGGTCGCCTCATTTCGCTGCATCGGGCGGGAGGACGGACACCCCGTCGTGGGTGCGGATAAACGGCTCGAGCCGCTCGTCCCTTCGGCCTAGTCCCCGACGACGCGACCGCGCTCTACGCCCGGATCTGACAACCCGGGCCGCGCGGTCAACGACTGCCTAGAGTCGTCCCCATGGCAGTGCACCTGACTCGGATCTACACCCGCACCGGGGATGATGGTACGACGGCGCTGGGCGACATGTCGCGGGTAGCGAAGACCGATCCGCGGCTGGCTGCCTATGCCGACGTAGATGAGGCGAACGCCGCGATCGGCGTGGCACTTGCCCTCGGCGGGCTTCCCGACGAGCTGCGGGCGGTGCTCGGCCAGGTCCAGAACGACCTCTTCGACGTCGGCGCGGATCTGTGCACCCCGGTCGACCCGGCGCCGGCCTACCCACCCCTGCGGATCACCGAGGCCTACGTGGAACGGCTCGAGGAGGCGTGCGACCGTTTCAACGCCGGCCTGCCGAAGCTGGCCTCCTTCATTCTTCCGGGAGGGACTCCCGGGGCGGCGCTGCTGCATGTCGCCCGCACGGTCGTCCGCCGGGCGGAACGGTCCATCTGGGCCCTCCTCGAGGCCGAGCCGGACCGCACCGGCCCGCTGCCGGCCCGCTATCTCAACCGACTGTCGGATCTGCTGTTCATCCTCGCCCGGGTGGCGAACCCTGAGGGGGACGTGCTCTGGCGCCCCGGGGCGCACGCCTGAGACCCGCTCAATACCTGAGGGTCGACAAGTCAGTCAACCGAATTGTAGACTGACGATCATCGACGAGGCCGTCGAGGCCTACGAGCGCGAGCTGTTCTGGCGCGGCTTCGAGGAGGGGTACGACCGCCTCGCGGCCGACCCGCTCGCCTGGGACGAGCTCGGTGCCGAGCGCTCCGCCGAGGCGGGGGCGCTGCGGGACGGCCTGGAGTGATCTCACCTCGCCCCGGCAAGGTATGGCTGGTCGACTTCGGTGAGCCGATCGGCCACGAGCAGGGGTTGTGTCGTCCGGCGGTGGTCGTGTCCGCCGACCGGCTCAACCGCATCCGGGCCGGGCTGTCCATCGTCGTACCCGTCACCAGAACCCGCCGCGGGCTGCCCTCCCACGTCGAGCTCGCGCCCGGCGGCACCGGTCTGCGCGAGACAAGCTACGCAAAGGTCGAGGACGTGAAATCGGTGTCCCAGCAGCGCTTCGGTCGCCGGCTCGGCGTCGTGGATCCTGATCATCTGCTGCGGATGACCGAGGCCCTGCAGTTTCTGTTAGGTAGGTAGAGCCTGTTAGGTAGGTAGAGCCTGTCGCGGACCTGTGACGTGACGCGAAAGGCGCGTCCCCCGATGCGGGGAACGCGCCCTTGGCCGCAGGAAACTCAGGTCAGCTTCGCGGTCTCGGCAAGGATGCTGACACCCTGGTGTGTCACCGAGATGAAGCCGCGGTCCACCGAGGCCGAGATCTCCCGGCCACCGGTCTTGACCCGGACCGTCCCGCCCGGCGCCAGCAGACCCAGCAGCGGCACATGGCCGGGCAGCACGCCGAGATCACCGTCGGTAGTCCGGGCGACGACCATGTCGGCGTCGCCGGACCACACCTCCTGCTCGGGCGAGACAATCGCCACCCGGATCGGCATTACAGGTTCTCCGCGTTCTTCTCCGCGTCCTCGATGCCACCGCACATGAAGAACGCCTGCTCCGGCAGGTGGTCGAAGTCGCCCTGGGTGAGCCGCTTGAACGAGTCGATCGTCTCGTCGAGCGGGACGAACTTGCCGGGGATGCCGGTGAACTGCTCGGCCACGAAGAACGGCTGCGACAGGAACCGCTGGATCCGCCGCGCCCGGTTAACGAGGATCTTGTCCTCTTCGGAGAGCTCATCGATACCGAGGATGGCAATGATGTCCTGCAGGTCCTTGTATCGCTGCAGAATCCGCTGCACCTCACGGGCCGTGTCGTAGTGCTCCTGCCCGAGATAGCGCGCGTCCAGGATCCGGGAGTTGGAGTCGAGCGGGCTCACCGCCGGGTAGATACCCAGGTCGGAGATGGCCCGGTCGAGCACGGTGGTGGCGTCGAGGTGGGTGAACGTCGTCGCCGGCGCCGGGTCGGTCAGGTCGTCCGCGGGCACGTAGATGGCCTGCAGCGAAGTGATCGAGTGGCCCCGGGTGGAGGTGATGCGCTCCTGGAGCACACCCATCTCGTCGGCCAGCGTCGGCTGGTAACCGACGGCGCTGGGCATCCGGCCGAGCAGCGTGGAGACCTCGGATCCGGCCTGGGTGAACCGGAAGATGTTGTCGATGAACAGCAGCACGTCCTGCTTCTGGACGTCCCGGAAGTACTCGGCCATCGTGAGCGCGCCGAGCGCGACCCGCAGCCGGGTACCCGGCGGCTCGTCCATCTGGCCGAACACCAGCGCGGTGTCCTCGATGACGCCGGCCTCGGTCATCTCCAGGAACAGGTCGTTGCCCTCACGGGTGCGCTCGCCGACCCCAGCGAACACCGAGACGCCACCGAACTCCTTGGCGACCCGACGGATCATCTCCTGGATGATGACGGTCTTGCCGACGCCGGCACCGCCGAACAGGCCGATCTTCCCACCGCGCACGTACGGCGCGAGCAGATCGATGACCTTGATGCCGGTGGTGAACATCTCGGTCTTCGACTCGAGCTGGTCGAACGCCGGCGCCAGCCGGTGGATCGGCCAGCGCGTCTCGGCCTCGATCTGCTTCACGTCGAGCGGCGTGCCGAGCACGTTGAACACGTGGCCCTTGGTGGCGTCGCCGACCGGGACCGAGATCGGCGCGCCGGTGTCGCGGACGGGCGCGCCCCGGACGAGACCGTCGGTCTGCTGCATGGAGATGGCCCGCACGGTGTTGTCACCGATGTGCTGGGCGACCTCGAGCGTCAGCGTCTCGTCGCCGATGGTCCGGTCGACCTGGAGTGCCTGATAGATCTCGGGAAGCTCGTCGGGAGCGAACTCCACGTCGACGACCGGTCCGATGACTCGGGCGACCCGGCCGATCCCCGGGGTCCGGCCCTCCACCGTGGCTGGCGAGCTGGTGGTGACGGTCATGGCGTCCTCAGTTTCCCATCAATGCCCGTCGCCGCAGCCTCGGGCTCGCGTTCGCTGGCACCTGGGGCGGAGCGGTTCGCGTCGTGCGCGCTCCGCCTTCGGCGTCGTCCTTCTGCGTTCTGTTGTCGATGTCCGCATCGGTTCCGCTCGGTGTCACCCATTGTGGTCACCCATTGTGTCCGGCGGCGTGAAGACGGGAATGGCGATGACATCGCTCGACATCGCTCCCGCTCCTCGCGCCGCCCGCCCACGTCAGGCTCCCGAGGCCAGGGCGTTGGCGCCACCGACGATCTCGGAGATCTCCTGGGTGATGGCGTCCTGCCGGGCCCGGTTGGCCTGCCGGGTGTATCTCTTGATGAGGTCCTCGGCGTTATCCGTGGCTGACTTCATAGCCCGCTGCCGCGCCGCCGACTCCGACGCCGCCGACTCGAGCAGCGCCGCGTAGAGCCGGCTTTCCACGTAGCGGGGCAGCAACGCGTCAAGCACCCCCTCGGCGGAGGGCTCGAACTCGTACTGGGGCAGCGGGCCGCCGCGCGGCGGTTCGTCGGTCTCGGTGAGCACCATCGGCAGCAGCCGGCGGGCGACCGGCGTCTGGGTGATGGCGCTGACGTACTCCGTGTGGACGACGTGGATCTCGTCCACTCCGCCGTTCTCGCTCGTGTCGATGAAGGCCGCGATGAGCGCGTCCGCGACCGACTTGGCGTCCGCGTACGACGGCTGCTCGGAGAAGCCGGTGTACTCGCCGCTCATCGCACGACCTCGGAAGCGGTAGTAGCCCGTCCCCTTGCGGCCGACGACGTGCAGGTCGGTCTCCTTGCCCTCCGAACGCAGCAGCTCGACGAGTTCGCCGGTGCGCCGCAGCGCGTTCGAGCTGTACCCGCCGGCCAGCCCCCGGTCGCTGGTGATCACCACGACCGCGGCCCGGGTCGCCCCGGGCCGCTCGGTGGTGAGCGGGTGGTCGATCGTGGTCTGCGCCGCGACCGCCTCGATCACCCTGGTGATCTCCTCGGCGTAGGGGCGGGCGGCGGCGACCCGCGCCCGCGCCTTGGCGATGCGGGAAGCCGCGATCAGCTCCATCGCTCGGGTGATCTTCTTCGTCGACTGCACCGACCGGATGCGCCGCCGGTACTCACGAAGCTGGCCCGCCATGGGTCAGCCCTCGTCGTCTTTGTGCACCGCGGGTCGGTGCACCGGGATCGACTCCTGCCGCACCAGCCCCGGGTCGAGCGGGCTCGGCACCGGCTCGTTGACCAGCGGCTGGCCGTCGGACAACGTGAACTGGTTCTTGAACTCCGCGATGGCCGGCTCCAGCACGGCGATCGTGTCGTCACTGAGCTTGCCGGTGGTCACGATCGCGTCGTACACCTGCGGGTAGGACCGGCCGACGAAGTCGAGGAACTCCGACTCGAAGCGACGGATGTCCGCCACCGGCACGTCGTCGAGCTTGCCAGTGGTCCCGGCCCAGATCGACACGACCTGGCGCTCGACCGGGAAGGGCTGGCCCTGCGGCTGCTTGAGCAGCTCGACCAGGCGGGCGCCGCGGGCGAGCTGGTCCCGCGAAGCCTTGTCCAGGTCGGAGCCGAAGGCCGAGAACGCCTCGAGCTCGCGGTACTGGGCGAGGTCCAGCCGCAAGCGGCCGGCGACCGACTTCATCGCCTTGACCTGCGCGCTGCCGCCGACCCGGGATACCGAGGTGCCGACATTGATGGCCGGGCGGACACCCTGGTTGAACAGGTCGGACTCCAGGAAGATCTGCCCGTCGGTGATCGAGATGACGTTCGTCGGGATGTAGGCCGAGATGTCGTTGGCTTTCGTCTCGATAATCGGCAGTCCGGTCAGTGACCCGCCACCGAGCTCGTCAGAGAGCTTGGCACAGCGCTCCAGCAGCCGGGAGTGCAGGTAAAACACGTCACCCGGGTAGGCCTCCCGGCCCGGCGGGCGGCGCAGCAGCAGCGAGATCGCCCGGTATGCCTCCGCCTGCTTGGACAGATCGTCGAAGACGATGAGCGCGTGCTGGCCGTTGTACATCCAGTGCTGGGCGATCGCCGAGCCGGTATAGGGCGCGATGTACTTGGAGCCCGCCGGCTCGTCGGCCGGCGCCGCCACAATCGTGGTGTAGGCCAGCGCGCCGGCCTCCTCGAGGGTGTTCACCACCTCGCGGATCGTCGACTTCTTTTGGCCGACGGCCACGTAGACGCACTTGACCTGCTTCGACGGGTCGCCAGAGGCCCAGTTGTCCCGCTGATTGATGATCGTGTCGATGGCCACCGTCGTCTTGCCGGTCTGCCGGTCACCGATGATCAGCTGACGCTGACCGCGACCGATGGCCGTCATCGCGTCGATCGCCTTGATGCCGGTCTGCAGGGGCTCCTTCACCGGCTGGCGCTGGACGACCGTCGGCGCCTGCAGTTCCAGCACCCGGGAGCCCTCGGCCACGATCTCCCCGAGGCCGTCGATCGGCCGCCCGAGCGGGTCGACGACCCGGCCGAGGAAGCCGTCACCGACGGGGGCGGAGAGGATCTCGCCGGTGCGGCGGACCTCCTGCCCCTCCTCGATGTGCTCGGAGTCACCCAAGAGGACGGTTCCGATCTCACCGACCTCGAGGTTCAGCGCGAGCCCCAGAACGCCGCCGTGGAACTCCAGCAGCTCGTTGGTCATCGTGTGCGGAAGACCCTCGACCCGGGCGATGCCGTCACCGGTGACGACGACCCTGCCGACCTCCTCCCGCTCACCGGAGGTGGCCTGGAAGGAGTCGACGTACTCCCGGAGGGCGTCGCGAATCTCCTCCGGCCGAATGGACAGCTCAGTCATCGCTTTGTCCTTCATGGCTGGCATGGATCTGGTCGGGACTGGTCACGGCGCTCCTACCGAAGCAGGCCGCGCCGGGCGGTGGTGAGCCGGCGGAGAACGCTGCCGTCCACCACCTCGTCGCCGACCCGCACGACGACACCGCCGAGAACAGTTGGGTCAAGATCGGTCTGCAGCTGGATCTGCCGGCCGAAGTAGCCGCTGATCGCGTCGCGCAGGCGCTCAACCTGGCCGGCGTCCAACGGGATCGCGGTACGCACGACGGCCACCACCCGACCGCGCCGGGCAGCCGCGATGCGGCTGTAGTGCTCCAGCCGACCCGCGACGTCGCCCTGCGCCCGGTCGGCCACCGCCTGCTGAACCAGCTGGACAGTGACCGGGTGCACCCGCCCAACCAACAGCCGGTTCACCAACACGGCCTTCGCCGAGGCCGGCGCCGCCGGGTCGGTCAGCGCCAGCGCGAGCTGTGGGTTCTGGTCCAGGATACGGCCGAAGCGGAAAAGCTCGTCCTCCACCTCGTCGAGCGCACTGGTGACGTCAGCCTGAGCGAGTAGCGCCTCGACACTGAGCTCCTCCAGGGCCTGACGCAGGTCCCCCGGCCGCGACCAGCGGCTCTGCACCACGCTGTCGACCACTTTCAGGGTGGGCTCGCTGACCTGGCCGGCCAGCAGCCGGCGGGCGAGCCCGACCCGCGACGACCCCGGGGCCCCCGGGTCGGTCAGTGCCCGGCGCACCGTCGCTTCCCGCCCGATCAGGGCGGCGACCGCACGCAGTTCCTCGGCGATCCGGTCGGCGTCGGGAACCCGCGCGGCCCGTCGCGGGCCACCCACCGGGATCGCCGTCACCTGGTCGAGAACGGCACGGGCCACTGCCAACGAGCGTCGGCTGGCGCCCTCCACCGTCAGCCTCCCAGCCCGGACGCGGTGCTGGCCGGCCGCGGCCCGGTCTCCAGACCCGCGATGAAGTCGTCGACAAGCTGACGCTGCCGGGCGTCGTTCTGCAGCTCATGCCCGACTATCTTGGTGGCGAGCTCGACCGCGAGCGTGCCGACCTCGCGCCGGACCTGGGCGACGACCTGCGACCGCTCGGCCGCCAGCGACGCCTCGGCCCGATCGCGCAACTCGGCGACCTCCCGCTGGGCGTCGGTCCGTAGTTCGTCGATGATTACCCGCGCCTGGGCGTGCGCATCCTCCCGGATACGGGCCGCCTCGGCACGCGCCTCGGCGAGCTGGGCACGGTACTGCTCGAACAGCGCCTGCGCCTCACGCTGGGCCTGCTCGGCCCGACGCAGTCCGCCCTCTACGCGTTCGGTCCGATCGGCGTAGGTCTTGCGGATCTGCGGATAGATCTTCCAGAAGAAGAATCCAACCAGGACACCGAAGGCCAGCAGCCCGACGATCAGTTCAGACAACGGCGGCACGAGGACGTTTTCCTCGTGCGTGCCCACTTCCTCGGCGGCGAGGATGACAGAGGAGTACACCTGATATCCCTGTGCCGGATCAGGTGAACACGAAGGGGACGACGAAGCCGATCAGAGCCAAGGCCTCGACCAGCGCGAACCCGATAAGCATGTACCGGAAAGCAACCTGCTCCGCCTCGGGCTGGCGGGCGATCGCCTGGATGCCGAGTCCGAAGATGATGCCGACGCCGATACCGGGACCGAGAGTGGCGATGCCGTAGGCGACCGTCCCGATGTTGCCGCTGATGGCGTCTTCAGCGGCCAGCAACGTGGACGCGGTAAGAGACATCGTGAAATCCGTCCTTCTAAAGTCGGTGCACCGGGACCGTCTCCGCGGTGCGGGTACGTCGAGAGGAAGATGTCAGGCCCGTGCCACCGCCGGTTGCGCCGGCGTGGCAAACGAAGTCGTCTCCGAGCTCGGTTCGTGCCCGTGGACCGGTGGATGGTCCGTGGCGTGATCACCGCCACCGTGCGACGAGATAGCACCGCCGATGTAGGCGGCCGTCAGGATGGTGAAGATGTACGCCTGCAAAAGGTCGATCACCAGTTCGAAGCCGGTCAGGACGACGAACATCAGCCCGGAGAAGATGCCGAAGATGAACTGCGGCTTCGGTAGCAGGTAGTCGGCCCCGAACGCGAACACCAGTAGCAGCATGTGGCCGGCGAACATGTTGGCGAAGAGCCGGATGGCGAGGGTGGCCGGCCGCACGACGAGGGTCGAGAAGAACTCGATCGGCGCCAAGATCAGTTTGACACCGAAGGGCGCGTCCGGTGCTGGTACAAGCATGTCCTTGAAATACGCTCCGGCCCCGTGCTCGCGGATTCCGACCACATTGAAAATGGCCCAGCTGATCAGAGCCAAAATCATCGGCAGAGCAATACGCGAGGTCGTCGGGAACTGGGCCACGGGGATGATGGCCATGACGTTCGAGACCAGGATGAAGCAGAAGAGGATCATCAGGTACGGCGAGAAGACCCGGCCACGCTCCCCGATGACGTCTCGGGAGATCTGCTGGTCGACGAAGTCGTAGATGGACTCGCAGAAATTCTGGAGCCCCCGCGGGACCAGCGCGGCCCGACGGAATCCAAGCCAGAGGAAAAGGCCCACGAAGATCGCGACGAACAGGGTGAGTGCCGACCACTTGTTGAAGTAGAGGTCACCGATCTCAAACCAGTTCTTCGGCCTGAAAACCTCGGAAGTCGGCCCGTGGAAGCCGTCGTCGGCCGCCGCGAACACCGAACCGCTCGACACTTCCGACACCTCCATGATCATTCAACAACGTCAAAGTTCGCAATCACCTACGACCAGGTCGGCCTCACCCTATACGGGTGGGGCCCCTCCGGGTAGAGAAGCGAAAGCCAGGCGGCCACCGCTTGCATCCCGATCCCTACCCTCCACCCACGAGGCCCCGTCAGGGCCCGTCCCAGGCGGAAGCGAAAGGGGACAACCAGCGGCGAGCGGCACCCAGGGCGCCTGCCCGACACCGCCGATGCTATCCGCCTGGACGCCGCGAGGCATCAATTACACACGAGAGATCTTCGACAAACTGTCGAACATCACCGTCCGTAAATTTGATGGCAATTTTGTTACCTAGAGTGACTTGACTTCCATCTACACACCGTCATCAACGGGCACCGAAGCGATAAATGACCAGGTAGAGTGCTCCCGCAATTCCGACAATCAGTCCAATGGGGAAAAAAAGGACTTGAAACCCCAGTAGCCGATCAAGGCCAAAACCGGCCAGTCCCCAGAAGCCGGCTCCCGCCACAAGCGTGCCCACGATGCCCCAGGCCTCGCCGGCGGGCGGCGCCAGTGCGCGGCCCAGGTTGCGACCCGGGCCCTCGGGCACCCGCGAGCCGCCACCGCCGGTCCCGGTCGAGCTCTCCCCCGACCGGTCGTCCGCGCTCTGGTCGGGCATGGAACCCACCTCGTCACCGCCCCTCGACCGGCGCCGGCCCGGCCGCCGGCCCCTGCGGCACGTCCGGCTCGGCCTCGGCGCTCGGCACCGTGGCCGGAATCCCCGGTTCGTAGAACGGCACCCGCAGCCGGGCCGCCGACCACACTTCGGCGCCGACCCAGCACAGCGTGCCCGCCACGATTGACCAGGCGAACGACGGCAGATTCACGGCGGTGGTGCCCTCCAGGGCCACCAGGACGACACCCAAGGTCACGACCTTCACCGCGTAGACGCCCAGCGCGACCGGCAGCAGCGCCGTCGTGCCGATCCGCCGGCCGATCGCCACCAGTGCCACCTTGCCCGCCGCGAAGAAGGTGCTGACCAGGCCAACTCCCAGGGCCGCGCCGAGGAAACCCGCCCCGCCCCGCGCCACCCCGGCAATCACGAGCGTCGGCACGGCCAGCGCGAGCATGGTCCACAGCCCGGCGCGCAACGTCGGCGCCGCGACGCCGGTCACGCCCGCCGCCCCGTACGCTGGGTGCCGAGGAGCAGGGCTACCAGGGCCGCGAGGCCCACTCCGACGGTGGCAACCAAGATTGGCAATGGGGAGTCGGAGAACGACGCGGCGACACCTCCGAACCCGACCAGAGCCGCCCAGAAGTACATGAAGAGAACCGCCTTCACGTGCGAATTACCGATTTCCAGCATACGGTGGTGGAGATGCATCTTGTCCGCCGCGAACGGCGAGCGCCCCGCCCTCGTCCGCCGGACGACCGCGAGCCCGAGGTCGAGGAACGGAACGGCGAGCACGGCCAGGGGTATCGCCAACGGGATCAGCGACGGGTACGACCGTGAGGGTCCAACGTAACCCCCGTAGGCCACCTGACCGGTCACGGAGATCATCGATGCGGCCGACAGCAGGCCGATGAGCATCGAGCCCGAGTCCCCCATGAACAGCCGGGCCGGATTGAAATTGTGCGGCAGGAACCCGATGCAGACCCCGGCGGTCACGGCGGCCAGGAGCGCCGCCGGGGAGGCCCGGTAGAAGCCGTTGATCACTGCGATCTGATAGGCGAAGTAGAAGGTCGCGCCGGCGGCGATCGCCGCGACACCCGCCGCGAGGCCGTCCAGGCCGTCGATGAAGTTCATCGCGTTGATAAGCACGACCGTGGCGAGGATGGACAGCGGGACCGCGGTCTCCGGTCCCAGGCTCAGCGTCGTCTCGCTGTCCCGATCGATCGCGAACGTCCATTGGACACCGAGGAGCACCATAATGCCGGCCGTGGCGACCTGCCCGGCCAGTTTGGTCAGGGAGTCCAGTTCCCATCGGTCGTCGGCGACGCCGAGCAAGCAGATCAAGGTGCCGGCGACGAGCACCGCCCGGATCTCCGACCAGTCCTGGGAGACCACCGACAGGAACGGCAGGCGGTCCGCCACCCCGAACCCGGCGTAGAGCCCGGCAAGCATGGCCAGGCCCCCCAGCCGGGGCGTCGGGGTGGAATGGACGTCGCGGGCACGTACCCCGGCGACGGCACCGATACGCATGGCGAAGACGCGTGCCACCGGCGTGGCGAGAAAGGTCACCGCCGCCGAGACCACGAAGACGAGCAGGTACTCGCGCACCGTCGGGCATCTCCCGCCTGCCGGACCCGAATCCGGCTACTGCCGCCTGCTCACGCCTGCTGCCGCCTACTGACGCGGCTGTGCGGAACCTCTTGATTCCCTACCGCGGATCGGCCCCTACCGCGGATAGGCCGGATGCCGGGCGACAAGCGCGGACACCGCCGCCGCCACGTCGGCGGCGGTGTCCGGCTCACGCACCGCGTGGGCGATCAGCCCCGCGATCTCCTTCATCTCCCCCTCGCCCATCCCCTGGGTGGTGACCACCGGGGTTCCTACCCGGATGCCGGAGGAGATCGCGGGCGGCTGCGGGTCATAGGGAATGGCGTTCTTGTTCAGGGTGATGCCGGCCGCGTCGCAACGCGCCTCGGCTTCCTTGCCACTGACCCCGAGTTCCCGCAGGTCGAGCAGGGCGAGATGGGTGTCGGTGCCACCGGCGACGGGCCGGATGCCCTCGGCAGCGAGCCCGTCGACGAGCCGCTGCGCGTTGGCCACCACCTGGCGAGCGTACTGCGCGTAAGCGGGCGAGGCCGCCTCCCGCAACGCGACGGCCTTCGCCGCGACCGCGTGCATCAGCGGGCCACCCTGGCTGAACGGGAACACGGCCTTGTCGATGCGGGAGGCCAGCTCCTCGCGCGCGAGGATCATGCCCCCCCGCGGGCCGCGCAACACCTTGTGGGTGGTAAAGCTGACGACGTCGGCGTAGGGCACGGGGCTCGGGATCGCGCCCCCGGCGACCAGACCGATGAAGTGCGCCGCGTCCACCATCAGCCACGAACCAACCTCGTCGGCGATCGAGCGGAACGCGGCGAAGTCGATCAGACGTGGGTAGGCCGTCGCCCCACAGATGATCATCTTGGGCCGGTGCTGGCGGACGAGCTCCCGCACCTGGTCGTAGTCGATCAGCTCGGTGTCCTCCCGCACGCCGTAGGCCACCACGTTGAACCACTTACCGGAGAAGCTCACTTTGCTGCCGTGGGTGAGGTGACCGCCATGCGGCAACGACATCGCCAGGACTGTGTCACCGGGCGTGAGTAGCGCCGCATACACCGCGAAGTTCGCCGACGAGCCCGAATGCGGTTGCAGGTTGGCGTGCTCCGCGCCGAAGAGCTGCTTCGCCCGGGCGATGCCGATCTCCTCGGCCCGGTCGACCACCTGGCAACCGCCGTAGTAACGCCGACCCGGATACCCTTCGGCGTACTTGTTCGACAACGTCGAGCCCAGCGCCGCCAGCACCGCCGGGGACGTGAAGTTCTCGCTCGCGATGAGTTGCAGGCCGCCGCGCAGCCGGTCCAGCTCATCGAGGACCACCTCCGCGATCTCCGGATCCGTCGCGCTCAGCTGGTCGAAGTCCGGGCCCCAGAACGGGGTGCTCATGACGTTCCTAACCTCCTGCGCTAGAACGGCGACCGCGCTGGAACGGCAACCGTGCCACAACCGGCAACCGATGACCGGTGCCGCCGCGCGGGCGGCCCGGTCACCCCATGCTCCTCTGGCCCGGGAACACCATCCACCCGGATCTACCCGAAGCCACCCGCTGTGACCATCGCCCCCGCGACCCGGTTCAGGATCGTACGGGACTCTCCCGCCGGGACGATCAGCGGCGTCAGACCCACCCCACGCCGGCCCGTCCGGACCGTCCGGGCCCGGCTCCAGTTCACGGGCTCACCGGTTCACGGGCTCCCGGACCAGCGGCAACACTGCACGCAGCGCGGTGAGATCAATCGCACCGCTGCGCAGTACAACGGGCACCTCCTCGGTGCAGTCGACGATGGTCGAGGGGACGGCGGCCGGGCACGGTCCCCCGTCGAGATAGACACCCGCGGCACCGCCGAGCTGGTGCAGCGCCTCGTCGATCGTCGTCGCCGGAGGCTGGCCGCTGATGTTCGCGCTGGAGACGGCCATCGGCCCGGTCCGACCCAACAGCTCGATCGCCACCGGGTGCAGCGGCATGCGCACCGCCACCGTGCCCCGGCCCTCCCCGAGATCCCAGCGCAGCGACGGGGTGTGCCGGACTACCAGCGTCAGCCCGCCCGGCCAGAATGCGGTGATCAGCTCCCGGACCTGGGGAGTCATCCGCTCGATCAGCCCGTCGAGGGTGCGCCAGGAGCCGACCAGGACCGGGACCGGCATGTTCCGGCCACGCCCCTTTGCCGCCAGCAGCGAGGCCACCGCGTCCCGGTCGAAGGCATCGGCGCCCAGCCCGTAGAGCGTGTCGGTGGGGAGCACAACCAGCCCACCCCGGGCGACGGTGCTGACCGCCGCGTCGAGACCGCGGGCCCGCTCCCGTTCGTCGGAGCAGTCGAAACGTTCCATTGCCCGTCCTCTTTCTCAAGGATCAGGGTTCGTCCTCAGGATCGGGGCTCGCGGGACGCCCCGCGCTGGCCGGTGACGAACCGGTCCCGGCCGGCCAAGTCCCGATGATCCGCCACGTGCGACCAGCGGCCATCGGCGCGAAGCAGCTCGGGCGCCGACACCCCGTGGCCGTCGGCGTGTTCGATGACGAGTAGACCGCCTGGCCGCAGGAGCCGCGCCGCCACCCCGACAACCGTGCGCACCACGTCGAGCCCGTCGGGCCCTCCCCACAGGGCGCGGGCCGGATCATGCTCGCCCACCTCGGGCTCCACCGTGTGGCGGTCGGAGTCGGGGAGGTACGGCGGATTGCTGATGATCAGGTCGACCGTCCCGGCGAGCCGGGTGAACGGCTCGGGCAGCGCCGCGGCGATGTCGGCTGCGTGCGCCGTCACGGGAAGACCGGTGTCGGCAATGTTGCGTCGCAGCCAGACCACCGCCGCCGGGTCGACCTCCACGGCGTGCACCCTCGCGCCGGGCAGCTCCGCCGCCAGGGACAGCGCGATCGCCCCCGAGCCCGCGCACAGATCGACGCACAACGGTCCCGGCTGCCGGGCCCCGGTGAGCCCGGCAGGCCCGGTGAGCTCGGTGAGCGCCCATTCGACGACAGACTCCGTCTCGGGCCTCGGGATGAAGACCCCGGGGCCGACGGTGAGCTCGAGGTGGCGGAAGCCGGCGACACCGGTCAGGTGCTGCAGCGGCACCCGTTGCGCACGCCTGGCCACGAGCTCGTCCAGCCGCCGCGCCGCTGCCGCCGTGACGTCGTCGAGCAGTGCCAGCCGGCCGCGGGGCACCGCGAGCACGAAGGCGGCGAGCTGCTCGGCGTCGGCACGGGGGCTCGCCACCCCGGCCGCACGCAACCGGTCGGTCGCCGCCGCCAACCACGCGCCCAGCGGTGTCAGGTCGGCCGCGTGGCGCACCGGGCTCAGGGGATCCGCGGAGCCCGAATGCGGGGACGCGCCCCGGCCCGGCTGCTCCGTGCCCCGAGAGCGCCCCTGCACGGCCGACGGACCGGTCATGACGCCTGAGCCGCCAGCCGCGCGTCGAGGTCCGCGGCGGCCAGCGCGTCGAGGACCTCGTCGAGCTCCCCGTCGAGCACCTGGTCGAGGTTGTGTGCCTTATAGCCGACCCGATGGTCGCTGATCCGGTTCTCGGCGAAGTTGTAGGTCCGGACCCGCTCCGACCGGTCCACCGTGCGGACCTGGCTGGCACGCGCCAGCGACGCCTCCGACTCGGCCTTCTCCCGGGCCGCCCCGAGCAGGCGGGCCCGCAGGATCCGCAGCGCGGACTCCTTGTTCTGTAGCTGGCTCTTCTCGTTCTGGCAGGAGACGACCACACCGGTCGGGATATGGGTGATCCGGACCGCGGAGTCCGTGGTGTTGACGCTCTGCCCACCGGGGCCGGACGAGCGGAACACGTCGATGCGCAGGTCGTTCGGGTCGATCTCGACATCAACCTCCTCGGCCTCCGGAAGCACCAGGACCCCGGCCGCCGAGGTGTGGATACGTCCGGCGGACTCGGTGACGGGCACCCGCTGGACGCGGTGCACCCCGCCCTCGAAGCGCAGCCGGCCGTAGACGCCGTCCCCGGGGCCCGCGGGTCCCCGGGCCTTCACCGCCACGCTGACATCACGATAACCGCCGAGGTCGGAGGGGTTGGCGTCGAGGATCTCGGTTTTCCAGCCGCGCCGTTCGGCATAGCGCAGGTACATCCGGAGCAGGTCTCCGGCGAACAGCGCCGATTCTTCGCCACCGGCGCCGGCCTTGACCTCGAGGATGGCGTCCCGGGCGTCGTCCGGGTCAATCGGGACGAGGTAGGCCCGCAGTCGGTCGTTGAGCCGGGCCAGCTCCCCGCCGAGATCATGGACCTCGTCCCGGAACGACGGGTCCAGCGCCGCGAGCTCGCGGGCGGCAGCGAGGTCCCCCTCCACCCGGTCGAGCTCGCGCGCAAGATCCACGACCGGGGCGAGCTGCGCGTAGCGACGGCTCAGGGCGCGCGCCTTCGCGGGGTCGTTGTGCACCGCCGGGTCGGCGAGCTGCCCCTCGATCTCGGCGTGCTCGGCGATCAGGCCGTCGAGCGGGGACGTCATCGTGGTTCCTTCGCACGTCATGGTCCTGGAACACGTCACGGTTCCGGGAGAGGGTCGGTGGGACGGGTACCACCCGTCCCAGACGCAAACGGCGCCCGTCCGGAGTCCGAACGGGCGCCGCGGCCAAGCTACTTCGCGCCGCCGACCTTCTCGCCGGGGCGCCGCCGACCGAACCGGCGCTCGAACTTCTCGACCCGGCCGCCGACGTCGAGGATCTTCTGCTTGCCGGTGTAGAACGGGTGGCACTGCGAGCAGACCTCGGCGTTGACGACGCCGTTCTCCTTGGTGCTGCGGGTGGTGAAGGTGTTCCCGCAGGTACAGGTGACCGTCGTCTCGTGGTAGGTCGGGTGGACGTCAGACTTCATGATCCCTCTTTCGAAGTGGCCGCCGGGTCGTCGTCTCGCGTGGACGACGTGAACCGGAGCCGGTCTGCTGCCAGTCTGCCAGAGGCCGGGTGCACCGACCGCCAGCCGATGCCAGGGGTCCCCACACTGCGCCGAAGACGCCGTGTGGGGGAAGGCTAATCCTGAGGCGGTGCGGTCTTGGCGATCTGCATCAGGAACTCGTAGTTCGTCCTGGTCTGCTTGAGCCGGTCGAGCAGGAGCTCGAGGGCCTGCTGAGTCTCCCTGGTGTGGAGCACGCGACGCAGCTTGTGCATGATCGCGAGCTCGTCCGGGGCAAGCAGGATCTCCTCCTTGCGGGTACCGGAGGCGTCAACATCCACCGCGGGGAAGATCCGCTTATCGGCGATCTTGCGATCAAGTTTGAGCTCGGCGTTGCCGGTTCCCTTGAACTCCTCGAAGATCACAGTGTCCATCGTCGAACCGGTCTCCACCAGCGCCGTCGCAATGATCGTCAGAGACCCGCCGTTCTCGATGTTGCGGGCCGCGCCGAGGAACCGCTTCGGCGGGTAGAGCGCCGTCGAGTCGACACCACCGGACAGGATACGACCGGAGGCCGGGGCAGCCAGGTTGTAGGCACGGCCCAATCGGGTGATCGAGTCGAGCAGCACGACGACGTCGTGGCCCAGCTCGACCAGGCGCTTGGCCCGCTCGATGGACAGCTCGGCAACATTGGTGTGATCGGCCGGTGGACGGTCGAAGGTGGACGCGATGACCTCGCCCTTGACCGACCGCTGCATGTCGGTGACCTCCTCCGGCCGCTCATCGATGAGCACGACCATGAGGTGGACTTCCGGGTTGTTCGTCGTGATCGCGTTCGCGATGGACTGCAGCACCATCGTCTTACCCGCCTTGGGCGGGCTGACGATCAGGGCCCGCTGCCCCTTGCCGATCGGCATCACGAGGTCGATGACCCGCGTGGTCAGCATGTGGGGCTCGGTCTCCAGGCGCAGCCGCTCCTGGGGGTAGAGCGGAGTCAGCTTGGTGAACTCCGGCCGGCCGCGCGCCTCCTCGGGCTCCATCCCGTTGATGGTGTCGAGCCGGACCAGCGCGTTGTACTTGTCCCGGCGCTGCTCGCCCTCCTGCGGGGCGCGGACGACACCGGTGATGGCGTCACCGCGGCGCAGCCCATTGCGACGCACCTGGGCGAGGCTGACGTAGACGTCGGTCGGGCCGGTCAGGTACCCGCTGGTCCGCACGAAGGCGTAGTTGTCCAGAACGTCGAGAATGCCGGCGACGGGGACCAGGACGTCGTCCTCGCGCAGGACCGGCTCGTTCTCGCTCGGGCCAGCCTGCCCACCGCGACCGCGGTTACGACCGCGTTCCCGGAAGCGGCCCCGCCGGCCACGAGCGGCGAAGTCGTCCTCGCCTTGTCCCCCTTGCCCCCCCTGCCCGGGCCGGTCGCCGCCGGAACGCTCTGCCCCGGATCGGTCACTCTGCTGGGTGCGGTCCACGCGGCTGGGACGATCAGCGGCCTGACGGTCCGTACCGGAGCGGCGGTCCGCGCCTTGGCGGTCCGCCGTGACACGCTCGCCACCGGCCTCACCGCCCTGACGGTCGCTCGCGCTCACCCGGCCGTTGTCGGCGGAACGATCCCGACGGTCCTCCCGGCTCCGGGGACCGGCATCGGTCTGACGGTGGGACGCGGCGGCCGGCGGAGCCGACGCGGGCGCCCCGGTCGGCTGGGCGGACACGGTCGGCTGGGCGGAAGCCACGGCGGAGGCGGCCGATCCGGCCCGGGCATCCGTAGCCGATCCGGCCCGGGTCTCCACGACCGTGTCCCCGGCCGCCGTTTCGGGCAGGGTCGGCTGCTCGACGGCGGGGCTCGCCGCCGCCCGAGAGGCCCCACGACGGGAACGGGTGCGGGTAGCGGTGCCGTCCGGGCCGGCAGCCTGCCGGGACACCCGCGGCGCGGGAGATATCTCGCTCGCAGCCGGGACCGGTCCGGCGGACGAGGCCGGCCCCGATTCCGCCGGAAGCGGCGCAAAGGCCGAGGAGGCCGCGGGGGCCGAAGAAGTCCCTGGGGCGGGCGCGGCCGCGGACTCGTTGTTCTGCAGGTTCTGGATCGCGGCGATGAGCTGGCCTTTGCGCAACCGGCCCACGCCCTGGATCCCCAGGGACGAGGCCTTGGCCTGCAGTTCGGGGAGCAGCATCGCGGACAGACCGGTGCCCTGCCGGCGGCGTCGGGTCACGGCCGCACCTTCTCCGGCCGGAGAAGGTGCGGGGAGAGCGGTCCGGGTGGTACGGCCTGCGCGCGAGTCACCGTTCCCGGTGGGCTCAGCGTTCCCGGTGGGCTCAGCCGAGATGGCGTCTACGGACGAGATGCCCGCCGCCAAGTCGCTCTCCCGGGGCGATGCAGGCGTCACGGGCGGCGCAGACTCACGTGCGCTCTGCGGCAGCACGTTGGTGGTGTCGCTCAAGGTTTTCCTTCCCTGAAGGAACTGGCTCCTGGTGAGCCGGGCGTTGCTTGTGGACCTTCTTCGCCTGCACACATGCCGGATGAAGGGGTATACAGCACCGGATGGGCGAGCATCGCGCCCGTGTACGGCGCCAGCGGCCGACTGCCGCGAGCGAACTCGCCGATCCCGCCTGGGGAGTGCCGGTGTGGAGCCGAGGCAACGACGACGAAGGCTTATACACCGGAGCCCCGAACCATGTTCCATCTGGCGAGACCAGAGCGGCACGGCGGGAGCGAGCACGCGCCGCGGTGGCAGCGGGTGCAGTCACCAGACTATCCAGCGGCAGACACCTCGGCAACAACCTTGAGACGTCAGGACTTCCCGATGTGACACACAACCGCGAATCGGGAGCTCACAGCGCCAGCCGTCGCAGCGGATCCCACCGCGGGCAACCGGGTCATGGCGCCGCGGATCGACATCGGATGACGCGTGCACCGCGTCTATCCACCGGCAGCGGGACGACGGAGAACCCGGCACCCGCCACATCCACCGCCGCCGCGGCCTGTTCACCGCCGACGGCGAGGGCGATGACGGATGGCCCCGAACCGGACAGGGCCGCCGCGATCCCCCTGCCGCGCAGCCGACCGACGAGGTCTGCCGACGCCGGGACGCCGGGGAACCGGTAGGGCTGATGCACCAGATCCTCGGTGGCACGCAGGAGTGCCTCGGCACGTCGGGACGGCTGCCCGGCTGCCGGCTCGGCTGCCGACATCGTCAACGCCAGCAGCGCGGCCCGACCGAGGTTGCGGGCAGCGTTGGCGAATGGAACGCTGCTCGGCAGCGCCCCGCGCGACTGCTCGGTCGACTGTCGTATCGCGGGGATGAAGATCACGGGTCTCAGCTCGGCGAAGGGATCGACGCGCAGGGACCGGGCACCGTCGCCGTCCGGCCACGCAACGGTGAAGCCCCCGCTCAGCGCCGCGGCGACGTTGTCCGGGTGCCCCTCGATGGCGCTGGCGAGCCGCAGCATGCCCGCAGGCCCGAAGAAGCCGGCTCCGGACGCCGCGCCGGACGCCGGGCCCGGCTCGGGCGCGTCATCGGACACGGAGTCCGCGCCGGCGTCGAAAACGGCATCGGCGTCGAAGGCGGGCCCGAGGTCCGGCTGCGCGAGCGCGGCGGCGGCGACGACCCCGGCGACGATCGCCGCGGCCGAGGATCCCAGCCCGCGGCCGTGCGGGATCCGGTTGACGCAGTGCAACGCGAGACCGGGCTGCGCCCGGCCGAGGGTGTCGAAGGTCGCCCGGATCGCCCGGACCACGAGGTGCGTCTCGTCCCGGGCGACGACGTCCGTGCCGACGACGTCGACGGTGAGGCCGGATCGGGTCGTCTCGACATCGACTTCGTCATACAGGCCTAATGCCAAGCCGAACGCGTCGAAGCCAGGGCCGAGATTCGCGCTGGTCGCCGGCACCCGGACCCGGACCCGCCGCGACACGCCGTCGGCGGCGGTGACCGGCCCGGACCGACCGGCCCGCTCGGCGAAGGCTGCCGTCCCGCCTGGACACGGGGAGAACCGAGTGGTCACGAGCGCCGCAGCCCCAGCGCCTCGGCGGCGCCCGCGACGGTCGGGCGGATCGTTTCCGGCCGGGCCGCGCCGCTGATCGCCCAGTCAGGGTCCTTGAGCCCGTTGCCCGTGACGGTGCACACGACCTGCTCGCCGGGTTCGATCCGGCCGGCCGCCCGCGCCTTCAGCAGGCCTGCGACGCTCGCGGCGCTGGAAGGCTCCACGAAGACACCCTCCCTGCGGGCCAGCAGGCGGTAGGCGGCGAGGATCTCCCGGTCGTTCACGGCGTCGATCAGACCACCGGAGGCCTCCCGCGCCTCGACGGCGAGACCCCACGAGGCCGGGTTGCCGATGCGGATCGCCGTGGCGATCGTCTGTGGCGAGGTCACCACCTCGCCCCGCACGATGGGCGCGGCACCCGCTGCCTGGAAACCGCACATCCGCGGGCGGCCGCTGGCGATCCGGTTGTTCTCCTCGAGGTAGCCCCGCCAGTAAGCGGTGATGTTGCCGGCGTTACCGACCGGCAGGCAGTGGACGTCCGGGGCCCGGCCGAGCGCCTCCACGATCTCGAAGGACGCCGTCTTCTGCCCCTCGAGACGGAAGGGGTTCACCGAGTTGACCAGGGTGACCGGCGAGGTGTCGGCAAGTTCGCGCGCCACCCGCAGGCAGTCGTCGAAGGAGCCATCGAGCTGCAGCAGCCGGGCCCCGTGGACAAGCGCCTGGGCGAGCTTGCCCAGGGCAATCTTCCCGCTGGGCACCAGCACCGCGCAGGTGATGCCGGCGCGGGCCGCGTAGGCGGCGGCCGACGCCGAGGTGTTGCCGGTGGACGCGCAGATGACGGCCTGGGAACCGGCGCCGACAGCCCGGCTGATGGCCACCGTCATCCCGCGGTCCTTGAAGGACCCAGTCGGATTCGCCCCTTCGATTTTGAGATGAACCTCACATTCGGTGAGGTCGGAGAGATGTGCCGCGGGCAGCAGGGGCGTCCCGCCCTCACGCAACGTGATGACGGGTGTGTCGTGCGCGATCGGCAGACGGTCCCGGTACTCCTCGATGATTCCCCGCCACGGCCGGTGCGGCCGCTCGGGCGCCGCGGACAGCACCGGCACGGCCAGCTCGTCCGCGAGCGGTGTAGATGACGTCGTGGTCACGGCTCACCTCCCTCAACCCGTATCACGCCGGACACCGCCCGGACACCTGCGAGACCGCGGAGCTCCTCGACGGTGGCGGACAGTGCCGCGTCCGGGGCGGCATGCGTCACCAGGACGAGGCTCGCGTCGTCGCCGCGGCCGTCCTGACGAACGCTCCTGATGGACACATCGTGACGCGCGAACGCCCCAGCGACCGTCGCGAGTACGCCGGTCTTGTCGGTGACGTCGAGATTCACGTGATACCTCGTCACGGTACGGCCCATCGGCAGCACAGGCAGCGCGGCGTAGGACGATTCACCAGGGCCGCGACGGCCGGCGATACGGTTGCGCGCGACCGCGACCACATCCCCGAGCACCGCCGAGGCGGTCGGCGCTCCGCCGGCACCCTGGCCGTAGAACATCAGCTGGCCCGCAGCCTCGGACTCGACGAACACCGCGTTGAAGGCCTCCCGCACCCCGGCCAGCGGGTGGGTACGCGGGATCATCGCCGGGTGGACCCGCACGCTGATCCCCTCGGTCTCGGCCGAGCGTTCCGCCACCGCGAGCGCCTTCACGGTACAACCGAGCTCCCGGGCGCTGGCGATGTCGGCGGTGGTGACCTCACCGATGCCGACCCGGTAGACGTCGTCGATCGTTACCCGGGAGTGGAAGGCCAGCTGGGCCATGATGGCCGCCTTCGCGGCCGCGTCAAACCCATCGATGTCGGCGGAGGGATCGGCCTCAGCATATCCGAGCGCACCGGCCTCGGCGAGTGCCTCGGTGAACGACGCGCCGGTCTCGTCCATCCGGGTCAGCACGAAGTTGGTCGTCCCGTTGACGATGCCGAGCACCCGGTGCACGCGATCCCCGGCCAGGCTCTCGCGCAGCGGGCGGATCAGCGGGATGGCCCCGGCCACGGCGGCCTCGTAGTAGAGATCGGTGCCGGCCGCGGCGGCCGCGTCGTGCAGCGTCGCGCCGTCCGAGGCCAACAGGGCCTTGTTCGCGGTGACCACCGACTTACCCCCCCGCAGGGCGGACAGCAGCCAGGAGCGGGCCGGCTCGATGCCGCCGACGAGCTCGATCACGATGTCGACGTCGTCCCGGGCGACGAGGCCCGCCGCATCCCCGGTGAACAGCGCCGGATCCACGTCGAGAGCGCGGGTGCGGCCCGGCCTGCGCACCGCGATCCCGGCGAGTTCCAAGGGAGCCCCGACCCGGGCGGCGAGATCGGCGGCGTTGGCCTGCAACAGCCGGACGATCTCGCTGCCGACAACCCCACAGCCGAGCAACGCAATCCTCACCGCGCCACCTCCGGGGAGGCCGGGCCGGTGCCCGGCTCGACAGTCAGGCCCGGACCGGCGTCCAGGCGCAGCAGGTCGTCCTCAGTCTCCCGCCGGACGATGATCCGGGCCGCGCCGTCACGCACGGCGATCACCGGTGGACGCGCCACATGGTTGTAGTTGCTGGCCATCGACCGGTGGTAGGCGCCGCTGGCGGGAATGGCCAGCAGGTCACCGGGCCGGACGTCGTTGGGCAGCGGCACGTCGTGGGCGACGACGTCCCCGGACTCGCAGTGCCGGCCGACGATCGTGACGACGTGTGTCGTGGCCAAGCCGGTCCGGGAGACTAGCCGGGCGGTGTAGCGGGCGTCGTAGAGCGCCGTGCGGATGTTGTCGCTCATGCCGCCGTCCACGCTGACGAAGGTGCGCAGCCCGGGCAGCTCCTTGACGGTGCCGACCTCGTAGAGGGTCACCGTCGTCGATCCGACGATGGCCCGTCCCGGTTCCACCGCGAGGCGCGGGACGGTCAGGCCCGCGGCGGCGCACTCCTTGCCGACCACGGCGGTCAGCCGCTCGGCGACGTCAGTGACCTCCAGCGGGGCGTCCTCGCCGGTGTAGGCGATACCGAGGCCACCGCCGAGGTTGAGCTCGGGCAGTTCGAGGCCGTGGGTGTCGCGGATGCGCGCGAGCAGGCCCACCAGGCGGTGCGCGGCCAGGCCGAACCCGGCCGTGTCGAAGATCTGCGAGCCGATGTGCGCGTGCAGGCCGACGAGTTCGAGGGAGCCAGCGGCCGCGAGCACGCGTTCCACCGCCTCGGCCGCCGACCCGCCGGCCAGCGAGAACCCGAACTTCTGGTCCTCCTGCCCAGTGGAGACGTAGTGATGTGTGTGCGCCTCCACGCCCGGGGTGACGCGGATCAGCACGCGCTGGCGCCCGCCCGCCTCGGCGGCGACGGCTGCCAGGCGGGTGATCTCGGCGAAGGAGTCGATGACGATCCGCCCGACGCCATAGCCGACGGCCGCCCGCAGTTCCGCGACGGACTTGTTGTTGCCGTGGAAGAGCAGTCGATCCGCCGGGAAGCCGACCGAGCGGGCCACTGCGAGCTCCCCGCCCGTACAGACGTCGAGATTCAGGCCCCCCTCATCCACCCAGCGAGCGACCGTGCGGCACAAAAAGGCCTTGCCTGCATAGTAGACATCACACTCGGCGAACGCCCGCCGCCAAGCCGCGCACCGGGCCCGGAAGTCGGCCTCGTCGAGAACGAAGGCCGGCGTGCCGAACTCGGCAGCCAGCTCGTCGACCCGGATCCCACCGATCCGCAGCACGCCGTCGGCGTCCAGCCGGGCCGTGGCCGGCCACAGATTCTCCTCCAACGGCTTCTCCTCCAACGGCACCACCGCTGGGCTGTCGATCTCGCTCATCTCGCCTCTGCCTGCCTCATGCCGCCTGTTTCACGCTTTCCGATTCCGACCGGCTCGTTCCCGAACCCGCCCGGACGCCCGGACGGTCGGACCGACCGCTCGTCACATCCGCTCGGGGGCGCTGACCCCGAGCAGTCCCAGGCCGTTCGCGAGCACCACCCGGGTTGCCGCCACGAGCAGCAGCCGCGCACCGGTGGCCGGACCGGGCTCGGCGTCGCCCTGCGGAAGCACCCGGCAGGAGTCGTAGAACCGGTAGTAGACCCCGGCAAGTTCCTCGAGATAGCGGGCGAGCCGATGGGGGCCGCGCAGCCTCGCGGCGGACTCGATCACTCGGGGGAACTCGCCGAGCGCGCGCAGCAGCTCACCCTCCCGTGGCTGGGTCAGCAGGGCGACGTCGACCGGCTCGGTCGCGGCCGTGAGGCCCAGGGACTCGGCGTTGCGCAGCAGCGAACTGATCCGCGCGTGGGCATACTGCACGTAGAAGACCGGGTTGTCACTGGTCTGGCGGGCCATCAGGTCCGGATCCAGCTCGAGCGCCGAATCCGGCGAAGAGCGGACCAGCCAGTACCGCGCCGCGTCGGCCCCGACCGTGTCGGCCAGGTCGTGCAGGGCCTGCTCGGACGCCCGGCGGTCGTAGTAGTACTCCGTGCCCACCTCGAACCCGGCCGCGGGCCGGATGCGCCCCAGGGCGTCCCCGACGGCCGCCCAGCGCGCCGAGGCCAGCGTCACCGGGCCGGTCGGGCTCGCGCTGACGAACTCCAGATTGACCCGGACACCTCGTGGCCTGACCGCCCGGCCGTACCGGTCACCAGCCGACACCACCGTGCGGGCGATCTCCCCGAGGGCGGCGTCGGCCAGCCGGAAGTTGAGGAACCCCGGGCCGGCGACGTCCACGGCGGCGAGCTCGCTGTCGGTGGCGAGCCGCCGGGCCAACGTCTCCGCGACGGCGCGCGGCGGACGACGAGCGGCCCTAGCAAGCTGGAGCGCGACCGGGGATGCGTAGTCCCCGTGCTCGGGCGTCTTCGGCCGCTCCACCGTGACGGCGGTCGGCACAGTCACGTCCAAGTCGCCGTCCGCGACCGCGCGGCCGATGGCCGTCACGATGGCGTCAGCGAGATCGGCGGGGGTCATGACGGCGATGTTATCGGCGCCGGGTCAGACCGGCTGGCCGGCAGCCAGCCGCTGGACCACGCCGATGAGTTCGTCCGGGTCGAACGGCTTGGTCAGGTAGTAATCCACCCCGACCCGCACCCCACGCTTGACGTCGGCCTCCTGGGCCCGGGCGGTCAGCATAATCATCTTGATGGCGGCGGTGTCCGGTTCCTCCCGCAGCCGGGCGGCCACGTCCCAGCCATTCATCCTCGGCATCATGATGTCCAACGTGATCACCTGTGGGGCGACCTCGCGCACCATCTCCAGGCAGTCCACGCCGTCTACGGCGGTATGGACCTCAAAGCCCTCCAACTCAAGGTTGACGACCACGAGCTGACGTATCACCGCGTCGTCGTCGACGACGAGGACTCGGGGGGTGGCAGCGTACACACCGGAAGCTTACGGCGACCCGGATTCCCGATCCGGCGTTCCGTCCTGGTAACGTAGGCCCCGTTGACCCGGGGCCCCCGTAGCTCAGGGGATAGAGCACCGCCCTCCGGAGGCGGGCGCGCAGGTTCGAATCCTGCCGGGGGCACGTACAGCATCCACGCAGCGAGGTGACTGGTCGGCTACTGTACGGAGCGCGGAGGCTTCGCGGAGGTGCCGGCAATCACTTCCGCCAGATCGGCAACCTGATCAAGGTTGATTGCTGAGATTTTGCTCATTCGCCTTCCTCGCCCACTACGCCCGGTTCTCCCTCGAATCCCTCGCCCGCTGACGGCAGCAGACCCCGCGCGGCCCCGCCGCCCGGTGGCACGGAGGGATGAGGCGCTTCAGGTGTCGTCGCTGGTGACTGCCTCGCGGGCGAGGAGGAGGATCTCCTCGTCGGTGAGCGTGGCAATGTGCTCCAGCAACTCCTGGCGTGGGTTGGCTAGCTCAGGCTGAGGGGCGGGTACCCGGGCATCGGAGTTCTGCGTGGTGGCGCGCCGCTGCCGGTGCTGGACGTATCCCGCGACCAGGCTGCCGGCGGCGACTGCCACGACGCTGCCTGGGAACAGTGTTCCGGTCGCCTGGGCCGCAGCCGGGATCGAGCGCCGCGGGATCCCGACGGCCATGATCGAAGCCATCGGAGTTACAGCTCCGACAAGTTTCAGCGCGGCCTGCGCGCCCGCCCCGGTGGCTGCCGCCCTGAGTAGACGTCTGATGAGTTCGTCGCTGGTGGGGGCGGTGCTGGCGTCGAGCAGCGCCGCGCGGGTCATCAGCTCGGCCGTGCTGACCTGCAGGACCTTGGCGAGAGCGGCCAGCTTGGGCGGGGACGGACGACGAGCACCCTGCTCGATCTTGTCCATGTAGAGAGGGGTGATGCCCGCCTGTCTGGCCAACTCGGCTCGGCTCAGGCCGCGGGCCTCCCGTGCTTCCTTGATGGCGGCGCCCAGCACACTCACCTGTCCAGAGTAGCACGTACGCACAGAACTGGATCAAATCTCGCCTTATTGACACCCACATCGGATTACCCGACCGTGGGAAAGCGATCTACTACGGATCGTTCTTGCTCAGAAGACAGGAGACTCGTTGTGGATGAGCTCCGACCGAGCGTCGAGGACGCCGCGATGGCCAGGTTTACGACTCTCGTCCTGGAGCTGCAGGCGATGGCGCACGGGGAGACCGAGATCTTCGATGCGCAGTTCGATCGGCGGATCGCGGCGGCTTCTCTGGGCGACTTCGGGGTGAACCTGGATACCATCAAGGCACTTGTTTCCCGGTTGGCCACGACCACTAACCCGGACGTCAACGCGGATGGCGAGAAGCCTGTGAACAGGGTGCTCGCCGAGCTGGCAGCAGGGCTGGCAGCGGCTGACCGGCACCTGGTCGAGTTTGTGAAGGCGACGATCAAGGAGATCGAGGAGTTCCTCAACGCCGAGGCGGAAGCCGCTGGCACTGAGCCGGTCAACGTGGAGCTCAAGGACCCCGCAGGTGAGGTCGTCGAGCTGGAGGACTCCCTTCTGTGGAAGCTTATACGTGATGAGCTCCGCGACCAGATCATCGCCGATCTCATCGCTGCCGGCGGTTATGTGGCAGCTGTTCGGGAGTGGCTCAAGAGGAACGCGGCTCAGGCCGCTGCGGCGGTCCCTGCCGGTGCCGGCATCGCTGCGGAAACGGCCGCAGCGGGGGGAGGCGCGGGAGCTGCGGTTGTTCCCGCGGCCTGGCTCGCTGCACTGGTCGGTGCCGGGTATCTCGGCTACAGGACATCTGGGGCGACGGTCCGTGCGGGACGGAAGGACGCGGGCCTGATCCTCAACAGCGCGACGGCGAAGTTCAAGCACCGCCGTGTTCCCGAACTGGACGACGCCGTGGCCAGCACGCGGAAGGACACGATCGACCAGCTTCGGACCACCGGGCTGGCGGAGAGGCCCTGCCGTGGTTAGGGATGGCCGTAAGCGTGCGATGGGAGCGTTCAAGGCCGGCGTCGGAGGTGGGGTAGGAAAGGCCGTCGGTGGTGTTGTCGGCGGTGTAGTCGGCGCGCCGGTCGGGCCGACGACGGCGATCGCCGGGGCGGCGTTGGGCGCGGGCGCCGGCTATCTGGCGGGCGAGGCGGTGGAGACCGGTATGGAGAAGGGGGTCGAGGCTGCGGGGAGAATCGCAGACGACCTGCGCACATTCGCGGAGACGGTGGCTATCATGAGCGCTGGGACGGTCTATGCGGCGG
>NZ_CDWTMO010000029.1:0-32135 GCF_977946435.1 Frankia sp. CgKIO3
GCGGAAATGGCATTGAGACTGGACCCGAAACACAGGATGACGTCCATAATCAGTCGACCTTCGTGCCAAGGAGCGGCACGGCTCTCGGCGACCGGGCACGGATCAGCCGATCCGGCCGGATGAGCACGCAACCGTCGAGTAACGATCATCTACGAAGGTGACTGAGCCTCGGAGTCACTCCCTCGGGGTGAACTCGCCGGCACGCCGCCGGCCGGCAGAAAATCCGCTGGACAGCCCACCTACTCTGGGTAGATGGAGTTCACCCAGTCCGACAAGCTCGCCGACGTCTGCTACGACGTCCGCGGGCCTGTCCTCGACGAAGCGACCCGGCTAGAAACTGCGGGTTCGCGCATCCTCAAGCTGAACATCGGCAATCCCGCGCCGTTCGGCTTCTCCGCACCGCCGGAGGTACTCGAGGCCGTCGTGGCAAACCTTGCGGATGCACAGGGTTACAGCGACTCCAAGGGACTGCTCGCCGCCCGGGAAGCGGTCGTGCGCTATCACCTCCGTAAGGGGGTCACCGGCCTCGACCCCGGCGGGGTCTACCTCGGCAACGGCGTCTCCGAACTGATCATGATGTCGTTGCAGGCGTTGCTCAACAACGGCGACGAGGTGCTGCTCCCCGCGCCCGACTATCCACTGTGGACGGCCGTGGTCAGCCTGTGCGGCGGCCGGCCCGTGCACTACCTCTGCGACGAGTCCGCCGGCTGGGCGCCCGACCCCGACGACATCGCCGCCAAGGTCACCCCGCGGACACGAGCGATCGTCGTCATCAACCCAAATAACCCGACTGGTGCCGTCTACGACCGGCAGGTGCTGGAGAACATCGTCGAGGTCGCCCGCCGCCACCACCTGATGCTGCTGTCCGATGAGATCTACGACCGGATCCTCTACGACGACGCCGAGCACATCGCGACCGCGGCGCTCGCGCCGGACCTGGTCTGCATGACCTTCAACGGGCTGTCGAAGTCCTATCGGCTAGCCGGGTTCCGGGCCGGGTGGATGGTGATGTCCGGTCCGCGCGGCCACGCCTCGAGCTACATCGAGGGAGTGAACATCCTCGCGAACATGCGCCTGTGCGCCAACGCGCCCGGGCAGTTCGCCACGGCCGCCGCCCTCACGGAGGACGGCGGCGCCGGGGACCTCGTCCTGCCCGGCGGCCGGCTGCGCGAACAACGAGACACGGTCGTGAAGCTCCTCAACGACATCCCCGGGGTGTCGTGCGTCCCGCCGCGGGGGGCGCTGTATGCCTTCCCCCGACTGGACCCCGCCGTCTACCCGATCCGGGACGACGAACGGTTCGTCCTCGATCTGCTGTTGGCCGAGAAGATCCTGCTCGTCCAGGGCAGCGGCTTCAACTGGCCGCATCCCGACCATGTCCGGATCGTGACCCTGCCCGCGGTGGACGATCTCACGGACGCCATCGGCCGGATCGATCGCTTCCTGGCCTCCTACAAACACCCCTCCCAGCGACAGCACCCCTCCCAGCGACAGAACTGACGGAGCAATCGACACCATCGGGGAGGTTGTCCACAGGACACCAACGCCCTGTGGACAACCTGTGGAAAAACGGCGTGGCGACGTCCTGCTCGTGGGTCTGCTGGTCGCCGCCACGATCGGGGCGCAGATCGCGCTGCGAGCCCGGATCGATCGTCCGCTCTGGTACGACGAGCTGTGGCGCCCGCACTTCGCGGGGGAACCGTGGCCGACGTTCTGGTCGGAACTGACGGCGGCCAACACCCCGTCCTCAGTCGGCTCACTGGCGCTGACCCGACTGACCGGGACCATCCTCGGCTGGCACAGTTGGTCGCTCCGGCTCGTCGGAGCGGGAATCTGGCTACCGCTGCTCGCTGCGGGCGGCTTCCTGCTCGCGCGGCGGTTCACCGGCCGGGTGCCGGCCGTGGCCGCCGCGGTGACGGCCGCCCTCGCCGGCACCGTCGTCGACACCGGCACACAGCTCAAGCCCTACGTCCTCGATGCGGTGGTCACCCTCGCGGTGACCGCGCTGTGGATAGGACAGGCCACGCTCCCACGCCGGACCGCGGCCGGCGCGCTGGCGCTGCTGTCGCTGCCCGCGGTGTTTCTGCTGGTTCCCCTCGCTGGCTACGACCTGGTCCGCGCGGTGCCCCGACGCACCGTGGTACGCACCGCCGGACGGGTGGGCCCCGCCCTCCTCCTGGCCGGCGCCCACATGATGATCTTTGTGGCGCACCAGTCCAGTCAACGGGCGAGCCATTTCTGGGACGATCACTTCCTCGCCGATCGAGGGATCCTTGGCGGCCTGCGGTTCACGCTCGAACAGACCGGCGCGATTCTCGGTGGCGCTCCGCCCGGGATCGACCGTTATGACCCCAATCTGGTGCACTCCCTCCTCGAGGGGCATCGCCTCCCGACGCTGCTCGTCGGGACGGCCACGGCGGTTGCGCTGGCGCTCGGAGTCCGGGTACTGCGCCGACGCCCCGACGGGATGATCCTTATCGTCGCCTTGATCGGCGCCGAACTGCTCCAGCTCGCGGCCAGCGCCGGACGCTACTGGCCCTTCGGGGCCTGTCGGACCAATCTGTTTCTGGTTCCGTTGCTCACCATCATCGTCGCGGTCGGCGTTGCAGACCTGGCCCGCACGGCCCGCCTGGCCCGCACGGCCCAGGCAGCCAGGCCGGTCGGGCCGGCGCGGCTTCCCGCGGCCGTCGGCCTGATCGCGCTGGCGGTGATGCCGGTCTGCGCGGTCGGCGGGACCATCACGCTGTGGGACGAACGCCACGATCCCCGTCCGATCGAGGCCATGGTCGACGCGACGATCGCCGCCCGCGCCGAGTATCGGGCGGGCGATCTCGTCATCGTCGGCGGCCGACTGGCGCGAGCGGGCTGGCTCTACGCCATGGACCTCAGCGACGACGCATCGCCCGGGGGACCGCCGATCGGGCCCCGGGTACCCCGATCGGCGACAACCTTCCTGAGCGTGATCGGGAAGGACGGCGCGATCCGCAGCCGCCCGCAACCGCCGGACCGGATCCTGCTGTTCATCCTCGCCTACGACCTCCGGGGCACGGCCGCCGAACTCACGTCCCTGCGGCAGGCCGGATGGTGTGAGCAAGAGATCCGGACCTTTCCGCTCACCGGCACCCTGCACGGCCTCACCCGCTGCGCCCCGACGCCGCGGGGGGACTCGCAGTCGCCATCGGCTGTCCGATGAGAGCGGCCAGCGCCCCCCATTCCCGGTCACCGTCCGCCAACGACGACGCGATGCGCTGCTGCAGCACGCCGACCTGGATCCGGGTGCCGTCGAAGAGCTGCCCGCAGGACGCCGCAGCGGCGGCATAGTCCCTGCCGCCGGCATCGAACCGCGCCTGCGCGGCCGCGGTCGGCGGCACCGGCGCGGTCAGCGCCGCCTGCGTGTCGGTGCCGAGGGAGACGCAGACGGGCCGCAGGGAAGCGCCGTCTTGGGCGGCCAGATACGCTCGGGCCGCCGCGACGTCCGTGGCGACCCGGGTCCGCAGACCCTCGCTGCCGTGGTACCAGGAGGCCAGCTCGGCGGAGTCATTCGCAGTGGATGCAGAGCCGTTCGCGGTGGATGCAGAGCCGCCGGTGGTCGACGCGGGTAGCCCGGACGCCGAGTCCGCACCGCCTGTCAGGGTCGCCGCTCCCCCGCCAATCACCAGCACGATCGCGCCGAGAATGGCGAGCCGACTACCGAGGGGGTTCTGGAGCGGATCCGGTTCCCGCAACCACCCAGGTCGGCCGCTACGCCCCGCCATGCATCCCTCCGCCCTGGATCTACTCTGGGCGAAGGTTATGCCTCGGAGCGTCGCAGATCACCGGTGGGTGCGGCCGTCAGCGTGCGGCCGTCAGCGGATCGCCGCCACGAGCTCGGGAATGGCAACGGGTGGCAGCGAGTTACCTCAGGACTTTCCTGCGATCAGGTCGCAAGCGCATTCACACCTCCGCCCAGCACATCCGGGATGAAAACCATTGTCAATAATGTTCAACGGACGCGTGCCCATTCCCGTCGCCAGGCACGCCCAGCGCGGCGAGGAGATGAGAAAGTGAGAACGTGGCCCGTACACCCCAAGAAGCTCACGGGTCCGAGCCGACCCCACGGCTGGTGCACGCCCCGGGCGGGACGGACGGCACAGTCGGGATGAGAGGCACGGACGGTAAGGGCGACACCGGCAACAGACTGAACCGACCAGACAGACTGAACGGCAGCGAAGGGAGCGACGTGAGCACCGCGGGGAACGACACCAGGTCGGCCGGCACGGGCCGGCCGGCCCGCGACCCCCGCAACCAGCGGGATGAGACGGCAGAGCGCCGTCCGGCGCCGAGTCGGGGGACGGCCGTGCGTGCCACCCGGCAGGGCGACGCCGTCTCCGCCGCGCTTGCCGAGACCGACGCCTTCACCAGCGCCCAGGATCTGCACGCCCGGCTACGGGCGCAGGGCGCCGCGGTCGGGCTCACGACGGTGTACCGCCATCTGCAGGTGCTGGCCGACCGCGGCGAGGTCGACATGATCCGCCGGGACGACGGTGAGACCGTCTACCGGCGCTGTGCCTCTGACGACCATCACCATCACCTCGTCTGCCGCTCCTGCGGCCGGACGGTGGAGATCGCGGGACCGGAGATCGAGGTGTGGACCGCCAAGGTTGCCAACGCCGAGGGATTCGTCGACGTCGTGCACACTGTGGAGATCTACGGCACCTGTGCCACCTGCGCGGCCCGACCGGCCACCTGAGCGAGGTGCCCGGCGGAGCAGGGGACGCACCGCGGGGCACAGTGCGCGCAGCCGTCGGTCAGGGTGCCGTCGCCGAGAGGCCGGTGCAGGCGCGCAGGGCGTTCCAGTTCGCCAGGGCCCGGGCTCCCGCGGCACCGGTCACCGGCTGGGGGGGTGCCCCCCACGATCCGGGCGGGTAGCCAGGCAGCGGCCATGACCGCCCGGCCAGCGACGGTCAGTTCCAGCACCCCGGACTCGGTGTTCCGGCCGGCGCCGGAGGAATAGAACACAAAGTTCCCCAACCCGTAGCCGACGTACACTCCGTCGGAGGCCCATCCGGCGCCCAGCAGAACGTGGGCGTGGCTCCCGATGACGACGTCCGCGCCCGCGGCCGCCAGCCGGGGGGGGCAGGGCGCGCTGTGCCTCGTTGGGGCACTGCTGCTGTTCAGTCCCCCAGTGCAGGAAGACGATGACCGTGTCAGCCTCGGCTCGCACGGCTCGCACCAGCCGATCGACCTCCTTTGCCGATGCCAGGCCGGGTTTGTTCGGACCCGCCGTCCAGGCCGCGATCAACTCGTCGTCGAGCACCTGGGTGGCCCCGAGGACGGCGATACGCTGCCCCTTGACCGTCGTCATGTACGGGGCGTACGCGGCGGTGTCGTCCACGCCGATGCCGACGAGCGGAAAGTGCGCATCCCGGGCGTAACGCAGCGAATCCTGCAGGCCTTCGATGCCGTAGTCCATGCCATGGTTGTTGGCCATCGTGACGACGTCGATGCCGGCCGCCCGTACCGCGGTGAACGCGGTGGGCGAAGCCCGGAACACATACGCCTTCTGGGCCGCGGCGCCACGGTCCGTCACCGCCGTCTCCAGGTTCGCGATCGCGAGATCGGCCGCGGTCAGGGCCGCCGACATGGGTCCGATCGCCGTCCGCGGATCGGCGGCGAGCCGCTGACCGGGAGCACCCTCGAAGTGGATGTCGCCGCCGAAGGCGATGGTGACCGGCTGCCCCGTCGGCCGCCGCGGGCCGTCACCGACGGGTGCGGCTCCCGCGGTGGCCGCGGTGGCCGCAGTGGCCCCGGCCGGGGGACCGGTGGTGGCGGAGGCACCGTCGGCGTGCGGCGTCGGCCTCGGACGGTCCTCGCCGTAGGGCACGGCACAGGCGACGAACATGAACCCGACGATGAACCGGCGACGGCCGTGCGCCCTCCTCTGCACCGAACGCACCGAGCACGCCGGCTGGCTGCACCCCGCTCCACGCCAGGCTCCCCCCTCCGTGACGACCACGCCACGACGAGCCACTCGCAAACCGGCCGCGTCCCGGCCGTTCCCATGATCCCGAGCTCGACCGCCGCGGTCCGTCCGACGTCAGAGTGCCGACAGCACCGGTGCCAGTTCGCGCCACTGCCGACGCGGCAGCCCACGGCGGTCGAAGTCAAGCACCTGCACGGCCACCTGATCGGCCCCGGCGTCGAGATGCTCCTTGATCCGCCCGAGCAGAACGTCCGCGTCCCCCCAGGGGACGATCGTGTCGACCAGGCGGTCCGAGCCCGAGCCGGCGAGATCGTCGTCGTCGAACCCGAAACGCCGCAGGTTCGCCGTGTAGTTCGGCAGCCGAAGATAGGACCCGGTGTGCCGGCAGGCGAGCTCACGGGCCTGTTCCGGATCGGTGTGCAGGACGAACGCCTGCTCGGGGACGAGCAGCTTGTCGGGCCCGAGGATGTCCCGGGCGGCAGCGGTGTGCTCGGGTGGCACAAAATAGGTGTGGGCGCCGTCGGCCCGGTCCCGGGCGAGGCCGAGCATCTTCGGACCGAGCGCGGCGAGCACCCGTGGCGGGACACCGGGCGGTGGCACGGCCCGGTACTGCTCGACCGCCATCCGGTCCATCTCGTCGAGGTACGCCGCCATCTGGGCGAGTGGGCGCGTGTAGGAGGCGCCCCGGATGTGCATCAGCTCGGCGTGGGACACCCCGAGTCCGAGCAGGAACCGGTCCGGGTACGCCTCGGCGAGGGCCAGCTGACCAGCGGTCATGGTGAGCGGGTTACGGGCGAGGATCTGCGCGATCCCGGTCGCGATCGTCATCCGGGAGGTGGCCTCGAGCGCCAGAGCGGCGGTGACCAACACCTCGCGCCCCTTGACCTCACCGGTCCACAACGTCGGATAACCGAGATCGTCGAGTTCTGCGATCGCCTCCCGGACGACCGCGGCCGGGGAGAAGTCGAACTGGCCACTCCAGATCCCCACCTTGCCGATCTCACGCCGGGCCGGCGGGCGGGTCATGTGCTGCGCACTCGTCACCGCGCAACCGTACCGAGCAGGAGCGATGGTCACTCGTCACGGCGGGACCGCCGGATCCGGTTGCCACTGTTGTCCGTCCAAGGTCTATCGTTGACGAGTGTGACGGAGCTCATGCAGCTGCTCACCCCGGCCGGCCACCGGATCACCACCGCGTCCACGACGATGGCAGCCGGGCCCGATGCGCCGGGGCCCGATCCCTCCAGAGCCCGCGCCGGCGGGGCGGGCGCCGCGGGAGCGGACCCGCCCCGGACAGCCGCCGATCTGGCCGCCCAGATCGCCGATCTGACCGACGACGACCTGTATGGGCTGTATCGGGACATGGTGTTCATCCGCCGGTTCGACGAAGAGGCGACCAGCCTGCAGCGCCAGGGCGAGCTGGGGCTGTGGGCAAGCCTGCGGGGCCAGGAGGCGGCCCAAGTCGGATCCAGCCGGGCGCTGAGGCCTGGCGACATGGCGTTCCCGTCGTACCGGGAACACGGGGTGGCCTGGTGCCGGGGAGTCAGGCCGAGGGAAATCCTGGCGATCTATCGCGGCACGACGCTCGGTGGCTGGGATCCGGACACTCACGGATGCGCCCTCTACTCGATCGTCGTGGGCTCGCAGGCGCTGCACGCCACCGGCTACGCGATGGGAATCGCCCGGGACGGCACCGACGACGCGGCCATTGCGTACTTCGGTGACGGGGCGTCGAGCGAGGGCGACGTCAGCGAGGCGTTCGGATGGGCGAGCGTGTTCGCCCCTCCGCTGGTGTTCTTCTGCCAGAACAACCAGTGGGCCATCTCAGCGCCCGCTCGGCGCCAGAGCCGAATCGAGATCGTCCACCGGGCCGCCGGCTTCGGCTTTCCGGGCGTGCGGGTGGACGGCAACGACGTGCTGGCGTGTCTCGCGGTGACCCGGTGGGCCCTGGCGACCGCGCGTGCCGGGCGTGGCCCGGTGCTGGTGGAGGCCGTGACCTACCGGATGAATCCGCACACCACGGCAGACGATCCCAGCCGCTACCGTCCGGAGAGTGAACTGGGCATGTGGCGTCGGCGTGATCCGTTGGACCGGATGCGCGCCCACCTGACAGCGCGGGGCCTGCTCACCGAGGAGAGTCTGCGGCAGCTGGCCATCGAGGCGGACGCCTTCGCGCACGAGCTGCGCGCGCAGTGCGTCGCGCTGCCGGATTCGATCCCGACCAGCCTGTTCGATCATGTGCAGGTGGCTGAGAATGAACTCGTGACGGCCCAGCGATCGGCGTTGGCGGCCATGTTCGACGTGGAGGGGCCCGGCGTGGAGGACGAGATGGGCGTACTCGAGGGGAACCGGTGACCAGCGGGGCTGTCGTTGCCGGGGAGCAACGCTCCGACGAGGTCGGTGAGCGGGTCGCCCGCGCCCCGGTCACCATGGCCAAGGCGTTGAACCTCGGGCTGCGTTCGGCGATGGCCGCCGATCCCAAGGTTCTGATCATAGGGGAGGACGTCGGCAAGCTCGGCGGGGTCTTCCGGGTGACCGACGGGCTGCAACAGGAATTCGGCGAGGCCAGGGTCATCGACACCCCGCTGGCCGAGTCGGCGATCGTCGGCACGGCGATCGGGCTTGCCATGCGCGGTTACCGGCCGGTCTGTGAGATCCAGTTCGATGGGTTCGTCTACCCCGCGTTCGACCAGATCGTCAGCCAACTCGCGAAGCTGCACTACCGGTCGGCCGGCCGGATCCGGCTGCCGGTAACGATCCGCATCCCCTTCGGCGGCGGGATCGGCGCCGTCGAGCATCACAGTGAGTCGCCGGAGGCGTACTTCTGCCACACTGCCGGCCTGAAGGTTGTCGCCTGCTCGAACCCGGTCGACGCCCATCACATGATCCAGCAGGCCATCCGGTCCGACGATCCGGTGATCTTCCTCGAACCGAAACGGCGGTACTGGGAGAAGGGCGTGGTCGACCCGCGCCCCCTCGCCGAACTGCCCGCGGACGAGCTCACCCAACTGCACGCCAGCCGGGTCGTGCGCACCGGCACGGACGCGACCCTCGTCGGCTATGGTCCCACCGTGCGGACCTGCCTCGACGCCGCCGAGATCAGCGCGGCGGACGACAGCCGGTCGCTGGAGGTCATCGACCTGCGGACGCTCTCGCCCCTGGACCTGGAACCCGTGCTCGACTCGGTACGCCGGACCGGCCGGCTGGTCGTGGTCCACGAGGCACCGTCCAACGTCTCGGTGTCGGCCGAGGTCGCCGCACGAGTGACGGAGCAGGCGTTTTACTCCCTGGAGGCGCCGGTCCTGCGGGTCACCGGTTTCGACACCCCGTATCCCCCGGCCCGCCTCGAAGACCACTACCTCCCCGACATCGATCGCATCCTCGACGCCGTGGACCGTTCCTTCGCGTACTGAGCATCCTGAGAAGCATTGAGGACCGACCAACCGGCTATCTGACTGGGGTTACCGTGACGCAGCGACAGTTCCGGCTCCCTGACCTCGGCGAAGGTCTGACCGAGGCGGACATCGTCCGGTGGCTTGCCCAGGTCGGGGACACCGTCACGGTGAACCAGCCCCTCGTCGAGGTCGAGACCGCGAAGGCGGTCGTCGAGGTCCCCAGCCCGTTCGCCGGGATCCTGGCCGAGATCCACGGCGCCGAGGGAACAACCCTCGCAGTCGGCGCACCCTTGCTGACCATCCAGACCGCCGACGCCGAACCCGACGGGACGGGTGAGAACGGGACGGGTGGGAACAGCCTGCCGACGTCCCGGGACGCTGGCAGCATCGAGCGCACCCCAGTCCTCGTGGGTTATGGGCCGAGGACGGCCGAGAGCCGCCGGCGCCGCCCTCGACGACCACCTATGCCAGCCGGTCCGGGGCACACAGCTGGTCCGGGGCTCGCCAAACCGCCGGTCCGCAAGCTCGCCCGTGACCTCGGCGTCGACCTCGCCTCCCTCGCCGGCACCGGCCCGGACGGCACGATCAGCCGGGCCGACGTCGAGGCCGCAGTGCGTGCCACCGCCCGTACCGCGCCCCTCGCGGCGCCGCCCACGCGCGATGCCCCGCCGATCGGCGTCGTCCCCGCCGGGGCCACCTTCTCCACCGAGACGCGTACCTGGCACGTGCCTGTCACCGGCATCCGGCGGTCGATGGCGCAGGCGATGGTCACCAGCGTCTCGGCCGCCCCGCACGTCACCGAGTTCCTCACCGTCGACGCGACGGCGACGATGGCCGTCCGGGACCGGATCGCGGCGCTGCCGGAGTTCACCGGAATCAAGATCACCCCATTGCTGTTCGTCGCCAGAGCCCTGCTCATCGCCGTTCGCCGACACCCGATGATCAACTCATCCTGGGTCGAGGACGCGGGCGGTGGCCGGCCGGGGAACGGTGGCCGGCCGGAGATACATGTGTACGACCGGGTGAACCTCGGCATGGCCGTGGCAGGCCCGCGTGGGCTCGTCGTGCCCACCATCCCGGACGCCGGCCGGCTCGACGTCGTCGGACTGGCTCACGCCCTGGCCGGCCTCACCACCGCGGCGAGGGCGGACCGGCTCAGCCCCGCGGATCTGCGCGGCGGCACGATCACCATCACCAACGTCGGCGTCCTCGGCGTCGACATCGGCACCCCGATCCTGAACCCGGGCGAAGCGGCGATCCTCGCCCTGGGCTCGATCCGACCGATGCCCTGGGTGCACGAGGGTCAGCTCACCGTGCGTACGGTGGTACAGCTGGCGCTCTCGTTCGACCATCGCATCGTCGACGGCGCGCTGGGCTCCGCGGTCCTCGCCGACGTGGGTGCCGTCCTCACTGATCCCACGGTGGCACTCGCCTGGTCCTGATCGGCTCATCGGATCCACCAGTTGACCACAAACGGGCACACTGCACGCAAGAGGGGCACACAACAGCCCAGATTCCGCTCCCTGGTACGGTTGCGCCTCTGACCGGCTTCCGGCACAAAGAGGTGGAACCATGACGCGAGTGGAGGCACTGCAGGCCGCGGACGAGTTCGTCGCCAAGGTTCTGACCTCCGCCAACTCCAGCGGCCGGTTCACCGGCACGCTCAACCTGGCTGAGCGGGTCGACCTCACCCTACGAGTGGCTCGGTTTCTACTCGAGGGTCAGTCCTCCTCGGACGCCGACGACATCCTCAAGCGGGACATGCGCAACGAGCTCGATCAGGCGTTCCCGCCGCTACGCACCTCCTGAACCGACCATCCCGGCTCGACCCCGCGGACGAGCGCCCGGTCCGGTTCCCTGGTCCGTCCCCACGGACCGCCCTGGGAACCGGACCGGGCGGTGGGCAGGCGGACCGGTGAAGGAGCACGGTTTAGTGAGGCGACACGGGGTGGTCCCCTTCGACGTGCATGTGGATGGCCGGCTGCCCGTCACCGGAGGTCGCCTCCGGGTGGCGTGAGGGGTTCAGCCGACGATCCTCCTCGGGGGCCAGTCCCAGCTCGCGCCGGTGCGGGGCCTCGAATGGGGCGGACGGGTCGACGATGATGCCGTCATCGAACGGCATGAGCGCGGGCACGCCGTTCTCGACCGACTCTTCGACGATCTTTCTGCGCCACTGGTCGCGGTACAGGGTGAGGCCGAGCCCAATGGCGCTGACGCACATCAGGATGATGCCCACGGCCGTGATGTCGAGCCCGGACGGTTCGGAGCGGACCGCGAAGGCGAGGATGGCGCCGAGGGCCAAGAGTAAAAGACTCAACGGGATTCCCATACCGGCCCATATACCCTGCCGCGACAAGAACGCAACCCCGCCCCGGCAACATCAGAACGCCTCCTCCGGCAGTTCCATGAGCCCGAGGCCGGTGGACTCCAGCGCTACCCGGCGCGCCGTCAAATCCGGTAGCACATTGGCCGCGAACCAGCGCGCGGCGGCCACCTTGCCCTGGTAAAAGGCGGCGTCCCGAGCGGACCGGGCCCCGGCGGATGCCGGAGAATCCTGGGTTCGCAGGGCTACCTCGGCGCCGCGCAGGAGCAGCCATCCGATGATCAGGTCGCCGAGGCTCATCAGCAGCCTCGTCGTATTCAGGCCGACCTTGTAGATCGCGGCGGCATCCTCGGCGGCGCCGGTGAGGAACCCGACCAGCGAATTCACCATGCTCTGGACGTCATCGAGAGCCACCCCCAGCGCCTCCCGCTCCGCCCGCAGTGCGCCGTTGCCGGCTTCCCCCTTCACGAACGTCTGGATCTCGCCCAGCACGGAGGTCAGCGCCTGCCCCTGGTCCCGGACGATCTTCCGGAAAAACAGGTCCTGGCCTTGGATCGACGTGGTGCCCTCGTAGAGAGTGTCGATCTTGGCATCGCGGATGTACTGCTCGATCGGATAGTCCTGCAGGTACCCGGAACCACCGAGGATCTGCAGTGAAGAGGCGAGCAGCTCGTAGGACCGTTCGGAGCCGACCCCCTTGACGATCGGGAGCAGCAGGTCGTTGATGCGTTCGGCGAGCTCGTCGGTCTCCCCCCGCTCGCCGGCCAGCGCAACCCGGTCCTGGAACGTCGCGGTGTAGAGCATCAGCGAACGCATGCCCTCCGCATACACCTTCTGCATCATCAGCATCTGGCGGACATCCGGGTGATGGATGATCGTGACACGCGGTGCCGTCTTGTCCGACGCGCGGGCCAGGTCCGCACCCTGGACGCGGATGCGGGCGAACTCGAGCGCGTTGAGATATCCGGTGGACAGCGTGGCGATGGCCTTGCTGCCCACCATCATCCGGGCGTACTCGATCACCTGGAACATCTGGGCGATGCCCTCGTGGACGTCACCGACCAGCCAGCCGACCGCCGGCGCCCGCTCACCGAACCGCAGCTCGCAGGTGGCGGAGACCTTCAGGCCCATCTTTTTCTCGATGTTCGTCACGTAGACGCCGTTGCGGGCGCCGGGCGCGCCGGTCCGCGGATCGGGCATGAACTTCGGCACCACGAACATCGACAGGCCCTTGGTCCCCGGGCCGTGCCCCTCCGGCCGGGCGAGCACGAGATGGATGATGTTCTCCGGGACATCCCAGTCCCCATTGGTGATGAACCGCTTCACGCCCTCGATGTGCCAGGTGCCGTCGGGCTGCTCGATCGCCCTGGTACGACCGGCTCCGACGTCGGAACCCGCGTCCGGCTCGGTGAGCACCATCGTCGCGCCCCAGTGCCGTTCAATGGCGAACTCGGCGAGCTGGCGCTGCCATTCGTTGCCGAGCCGGTGCAGGATCGCTGCGAACGTCGGGCCGGCCATGTACATGAAGATGGCCGGGTTCGCTCCGAGCAGCAGCTCCGAGGCCGCCCACGCGACGGTCGGGGACGCACCCAGTCCGCCCAGGTGCGGCGGAAGGTAGAGCCGCCACCACTCACCGTCCAGAACGGCCTGGTAGGACTTCTTGAACGACTCCGGCAGGGTCACCGATCCGGTCGCCGGATCCAGGGTCGGCGGATGACGGTCGGCGTCGGTGAAGGACTCGGCAACGGGTCCGGAGGCGAGGTGGTCGAGCTCGGCCAGCACCTCGCGCGCGGTCTCGGCGTCCATCTCCCCGAAGGGACCGGTGCCGAGCGTGCGATCGATCCCGAACACCTCGAACAGGTTGAACTCGATGTCTCGCAGATTGCTCCGGTAGTGGCCCATCAACGGCTCCTTCCCGGGACCGCCGGACATCGTGATCAGCCGATGCCGGCTAGCTACTCGTGAGTACGTTGTTCCCATGCTACTCACGAGTAACCCGTTGACAAGAGCGGCGGCTGGGAAGAAGCCGTCGCGATCCAACTTTTCTCCGACAAACGGGGAAGACCCGAGGCCGGGCACGTCTACTCTTGCCACTCATGCGCGACCCGGCCACCCAGGAGGTACGGCTCGCGGTCGTCATGACCGGTGGCGCGAGCCTCGCCGTCTGGATGGGCGGGGTCGCCACCGAGATCAACCTTGCGACCAGCCCGGGCCGTGACCGGGCCGACGAAGCGGACGCTGCCGTCGCCGCCCGTTACGCCCGGCTGGCAGCCATCCTCGACGTCGAGGTCAGTGTGGACGTACTCGCCGGCACCTCGGCCGGTGGCATCAACGCCGCCATGCTGGGCTACGCGAACACCCACCACGCCGATCTCACCCCGCTGCGGGACCTGTGGCTGTCCCTCGGCTCGCTTGACGCGCTCATGCGTACCCCCCACGAAAAGACGTATCCTTCGCTACTGCACGGGGACACCGCCGTGCTGCCCGCGCTGCACACCGCCCTGGCAGCGGTGGGGGAGACGGCCCGCCCCAACCGGGCCGGCGCGGACCGCCCGACATCGGTCTTCATCACCACGACGATCCTGCGCGGCGAGGTCGCCGAGCACGCCGACTCACTCGGCGGCACCATGTGCGACGTCGACCACCGGGGCCTGTTCGCCTTCGGCACGCAGGACCTGACCGACCCTGGCGCGGTCCCCCGTCTCGCCCTGGCCGCACGGGCCAGTTCCGCCTTTCCGGGCGCCTTCGAGCCGGCCTACGTGTCGGTGGGGCACGCCGTCGATGCCGCGCACCCGGACATGGCCCGCTACGTCAACGCCTCCCGCGGATTCCACGCCTCGGACGGCGGGATTCTGGTCAACCGCCCGATCGGACCGGCGCTGGCGGCCATCTTCGACCGGCCCGCCGAGCGCCAGGTCCGTCGCGTGCTCGCCTACGTCGTGCCCTCGCCGCGGATGCCGGTACCGATGACGGATCCGGCGGCACCGATGAACCCGGCGGCACCGACCAGGATGCCCACACCGCCCATGCCGCCCGCGGTGATCCCCACCCTCCTCCAGGTGCTCGGCGCGGCGCTGAACCAGTCGATCGGTACAGATCTGGCGACGCTGCGCGACCATAACAGCGCCGTACGCGGTACGCGGGCGAACCGACGACGGCTGCTGCGCCTCGCCCCGGCCGGTGGGCCCCGGTTAGCGGACGAGAGCGTCTATGACGCCTACCGCCGCAGCCTGGCAGAGGAGACCGCCCCACCAGTGATCGAGGCGTTGCTGCGCGTCCTCGGTGGTCGGTTCGACCTGCCCCGTCCCCCGGACACCGACGCGCTGCGCACCGACGCGGCCGGACCCGCCCGGATGACGAACGCCGCGGTCAACGCCATGGTCCAGATGCTTCCCGACCGGCTGCCGACCACGGCCGACCTCGCCGACCTGTGGCGGCTGGGCCGGCCCGCGCTCGACGCCGCCAAGGGCCTGCTGATCAACATGATCAACGAAGGGTACGTCCTCTCCCCCGAGCCGGCGGACCGGATCCGACTCGCCCGGCTCGCGGCGGCCGTGCACGGCGCCTCGCGCGCCACCATCCGGAACACCGGCACCGCAGGCACCGCGGCCCTGCGACCCGGCGTCTTCACGACGGTCGGCAAGACCCTCGGTGCGATGGCCGGGGCACCGCTGCTCGACGTCATCGCCGAGGCGGCCCGCCGCTGGTTGCGGACCGACCCGAAGGGCGACGCGAGGCAGGACGAGCTCATCCGGGCCTGGCGTTCCCTGGAACAAACGATCGAGACCCTGCGGACCGAGCTCACCGATCTCGTGGACCGGCGGTCCCCCGCGGCCCCGTCTCCGGCGGGACCAGAGACCAGGCCCGAGGGTCTCAGTCTCGGCCAGCGCCGGGCGGTGGCGGCCCGGACCCTCGCGGACTTCGTCGGCTACCTCCCGTCGACTCCCGCGGACGCCCTGATCGCCGTGCTCGACGTGCACCTGGTCGAGCGGAGCACCGGCGCCGCGGTCCTCGATCAACCGGTTGAGCTCGTCCAGATCAGCGCGGATCTACCGAACCGCCTCGATCCCGCCCGCGCGCTGGCCGAGGAGAAGGTCACAGGCCTGCAGCTGGGAAACTTCGGCGCCTTCGCGAAGTCCTCGTGGCGGGCCAACGACTGGATGTGGGGACGGCTGGACGGTGCGGGCTGGCTGGCTGGCTGGCTGGCTGGCTGGCTGGCTGGCTGGTCCGGATCATGCTGGATCCACGCCGGCTCATGATCCGCCGAGACACCGCCATCCCCGCCGTCCCCGCCGGTCACGCCCGTGCCGCGGCGCTGGCCCGCCGGGGCTGGCTGGTGGATCTGGTCGACGATCTCACCGAGGTGGCCGGCAGCCCGGCGCCACGGGAGGTACTCGACGAGCTTGGCTTTCTGACCGATCCGGACGCCCCCGTGCCGCCGAACCTGCCGGTCACGGCGACCTGGGTCGCCGCCGGCCTCCAACGGGACATCGCGGCCAAGGAGCTGGTGGGGGTCGCCGAGGCGGTGCGGCGCGACAACGAGGCCGGGGTCGATCCGCGGCCCACCGCCGACTTCCTCGCCGCCGTCGACCGGGCCCTGACCGCGGAACCAACCCGGCCCGGAACGACGACCGGACCGGGGGCCTCGGCGGCACCGGAAGCGACGGGCCCCCCGAACCTGGACGAGCCGCGCGGCGCCAAGGTCATCTCGCTGGCCGCGGCCGCGGCCGCCAGGGTCGCCGCGGGACGGACCGGTGCCCATCGGCCGGTCGGCGTCGACAGTTCGGCTCTGGCGCGCCGACCGCCCCGGCCACCCGGGCTCAGCGGCGTCCCCGTCACGCCCGGCGCGCTGCCCCCGCGAGCGGTGGACGAGGTGCTCGAGGCCTGCCGCGTCTCGGACGAACGCATCACCGACGCGGCGCAGGGCCCGATTCTGGTGACCGCCCTGGCCCAGATCGTGGCGGTGGTCGTCGCCTGGGCGGCATCGACCCGCCGGCTGCCACGGCCCCTGCGACCGGTCGCCTTCCTCGCCCGGGCCGTCACCCGTCTCGCCTTCGAGATGATCCGGGATGTCACGCACGGCCGGCGGCGGATGACGATCGCGGTGGGAACAGCGCTGGTCGGCCTCGGTACGGCCGGCGGGCTGACCGGTTCGGGCATCCTCGGCGGCCTGGGGATCGTCGTCGGCCTGATCGGCCTGCTGATGATCGGACTGACCGGCTGGCGGCACCTGCCCGGAGGACTGGCGGTCGTGGGAGCCGGGCTCATCGCGGTGTTCGCGGCGGCCGGTGCCGTTCCGGTGATCCATGACCGGCTCTTCCCCTGGCTACACGACGACGTCGTGCCATACCTGGCCGATCATCCGTGGGCATGGGCGACCGTCTTCGGAGCCCTGGTGCTGCCGGCTCTCTGGTCCGTCGCCGAGGCCCTCGCCACCCGCCGGGCCCGCCGCAACGGCTGATCATCCCGGTAGGCACGGCCCGGCGGTCCGCGCCACCGGCACCGGTGGCTCGGTGACGTGGTGACCCGGTTCAGGAGATGTCAGACCAGGTCAGGGTGCCCGTCGGGTCTCGAAGGCAGGACACCGGGCGGCCGGCGGAGTCCTGGACGATGCGCCCGACGTCCTCGGGGTCACAGTTCCCGCCCTCATCCGGCCGGGTCACGAGAGCCGGGGCGGGCGGCTCCGTGGACCATCGACCAATGCCGGCCAGGCCGGTCCCGCCGACGGGCGCGCAGAACAGCACAAGGCCGTTCACGGCGGTCGCGGGCGAGGTGTCCTCGGTGGGGGAACAGGCCTCTCCGACGAAGACGGAGGATGCTTGCGGAGTCGGCACCGGCGGTGACGCGACACCATCCGGGGCGGCGGAGGCCCCGGGCGTGCCCGGGCCGCCCGGGTCCTGAGACGACGCACTCGGCATGACCACCGAGCCCGGCCGGGCGGCCGAGCCGCCGGACCCGCTCGACCCCGGATCCGAGCATCCGACGACCAGCGCAAGCAGCAGCCCCCCGGCCACGCTCAGGCCGAGACGGCCACGGCCTCGAAGACCGCCACACACGGCGCACCTCCCGTCGCACCTCGGGAGCCGGAGTCATACCCCGGTCCAGGCCGCCCGATCTCAAGACCTGTGTTCCAGCTTAGGTAGCCTGCCGCTCACACCGTGGTCACTTGCCCGAACTGGGAGATCCGATCGTCCGCTGCCACGGGAACCAGCGTCCCGTCGGCCTCCATCTCCGCCGCGACCTGGGCCAGCCGAACGGCGGGCCGCGCCGGCAGCGGCGCGGTGCCCGCCTGGGTCCCGAGCTCCACCCAGCCGACCAGCGCCTCGTCCGACGTCAGCCCGAACGCCTCCCGGACCTCGGCGCTGCCCTGCATCGGCACCGACTTCCAGGCCGAGGCGACGCCGAGCGCGTGCGCGGCCAGGCAGATGTTCTGCGCCGCCGCCGCGGCCGAGGCGTCCTGCTCGGCGACCGGAACCTTCGAACCGACGTGGGAGGCGACGACGGCGATGAACGCCGGGGAACGGGTGGCCTTGCCGACGGTCTTGCGGATGACCGGCTCGGGCAACCCGCCGACGGTCTCGGCGGCCCGCTTGATCGCCGCCGCCAGGGTGGCGCGAGCATCGCCCCGCACGACCACGAAGCGCCAGGGCCGCAGCATCTTGTGATCCGGCGCCGTGGTGGCGGCACTAAGTATGATCATAATCTGCTCCGCCGTCGGACCGGGTTCGACGAGCCGGGTCGCTGTACGGCGCGTCATCAGGCAGGCGAGAGCGTCCATGAAAACTCCTTGGGGGATCGCGGTTCGGGGAACCCGGGAAGTACCGGTCTCCCGGCCGGCGACCGCGACCCGGCCGGCGGTGACAGCCGCCGGTGGATCTGGAACAGCGACAGGTTACCGTAGAGATTGCCCCGCTCGAACCTCCGCCGGGAGGCTCTCGTCACCGCCGTCGTTGAAATAGACCATCTGGCCAAGCGATACGGGTCCCAGCGCGCCGTCCGGGACGTGAGTTTCACGGTGCGGGAAGGGAACATCACCGGTTTTCTGGGGCCGAACGGCCCCGGCAAGACAACGACGCCGCGCATCCTGCTGGGTCTGGTCACCCCTGGCTCCGGCAGCGTGGTGTTCTTTGGTGGCTGCGGGGCGGTCGAGGTGAACGCGGGCGGCTGGGGAGCGTTGGCCCAGGTGGCGGCGCTCCTCGCGGTGCGGCGGGAGCTGCCGTCATGACCGCGCCAAGCCGGCCGTCGGCGGATGAACCGCCCGGGTCGCGCCGTCCCGGCTGGGACTCGACGGTGGCACCGGCGTGGGACGGATCACCTCAGGCGACTCGGGTACGCACATCCCCCACCGCCTCGGGTCGCGATCGGCCTACCATCCGGCATATGGTGCCGTGCCCGACCTGCGCGGAGGACAACCCCGAGCGGGCGCGCTTCTGCTCCGGATGTGGGAACCCCCTTCCCACCCTGGGGAGCGGCGCCCGGAAAACCGTGACGATCATGTTCGTGGACATCACCGGGTCCACCGACATCGGCGAGAGAATCGACTCCGAACCGCTGCAGCAGGTCATGTGGCGGTTCTTCACCACCGTCCGTGAAGTGATCTACACCCACGGCGGGTCGGTCGAGAAGTTCATTGGCGACGCCGTCTTCGGCATTCCCGTGCTGCACGAGGACGACGCGCTGCGCGCGGGTCGCGCCGCCCTCGACATCCGGGCGGCGATGGAGGCGCTCAACGCCGACCTGCAGCGCGAGTGGGGCCTGAAACTGCGGGTGCGGGATCGGGATCAACACCGGCGAGGTGACCGTCGCCGGCGGTGGCGTCACCGGCGATCCGGTGAACGTCGCCTCCCGGCTGGAACACGCCGCTCCCCCTGACGAGATCCTCATCGGGGACACCACCTACCGCTTCATCCGGCACAGCGTCACGGTGAGCCCGCTCGGCCCCTTGGTCGTCCAGGGCAAGCGCGACCCGCTGCGGGTGCACCGATTGATCGGGCTGGTCGACCCGACCGCGGGTCCCGGCAGCCGGGCCCCGACCCACGGCTTCACCGCCCCGGTCATCGGGCGTAACCGGGAACGCCGCCGGCTGCAGGACGCCTTCGAGGCCGTGGTCGAGGAACGCACCTGCCACCTGTTCACCGTGCTGGGCCCGGCGGGCATCGGCAAGTCCCGGATGGTCGGCGAGTTCTGCGCGGCCATGGCGAACCGGGCGACCGTGCTCACAGGGCGTTGCCTGTCCTACGGCGAGGGCATCGCCTACTGGCCGCTGATGGAGATGGTGCGCCAGGCCACCGGTCTGTCCGCCGACGAGAGCGCCCCGGACGGGCGGCGTCGGCTGCGGGAACTGCTCGACGGTGTCACCCAGGCGGCGGAGATCGTCGAGGCGCTCGCGCCCCTGGTGGGGCTGGGCGGCGCGGAACTCGGTCCGCAGGAGAGCTTCTGGGCCGTCCGGTCCTTCTTCCAGGCGCTGGCGGCCCGACGCCCGCTGATCCTGTGGTTCGACGACGTGCACTGGGCCGAGCCGACCCTGCTCGACCTGCTGGAGAACATCGCCGACTGGTCCCGCGACGCCCCCATCATGCTGCTGTGCCTGGCCCGCCCGGAACTGCTGGAGGAGCGGCGGGACTGGGGAGGCGGCAAACTCAACGCCACCTCGATGCTGCTGGCGCCGCTGACCGAGGCACGCTGCCAGCGCCTGATCCGCACCCTGATGGGCTCCGACGACCTCGACCCGGCCCTCGTCTCCCGGATCACTACCTCCGCGGCCGGCAACCCACTGTTCGTCGAGCAGATGGTGGCGGCCCTCGTCGACGACGGCCTGCTGCGCCGGGAGGGCAGCCGGTGGATCGCCACCGGCAGCCTGCGCAACGTGACGGTGCCGCCGACCATCTCGTCCCTGCTCGCGGCCCGGCTCGACCGGCTCGACCCGCCCGAACGGCGGGTCCTTGAACGCGCCGCCATCGTGGGGGAACGCTTCTACCTCGACGCCGTCATCGACCTGTCGGACCCGAACGAACAGCCGATGGTCGCCGCCCACTGCCTGAGCCTGGTCCGCAAGGAACTGGTACATCCGGACCGGTCCGACCTGCCCGGCGTCGAGGCGTTCCGGTTCCTGCACGTGCTGCTGCGCGACTGCGCCTACCAGTCCACCGCCAAACGGCAGCGCGCCGATCTGCACCAGCGGTTCGCCCAGTGGCTGCAGACCCGGCTGGAGGGCGGCCCCGGTGAGCACGACGAACTGGTCGGCTACCACCTGGAGCAGGCGTTCCGTTACCGGGTGGAGATCGGGCAGCGCGACACCGAGACGGTCGAGCTGGGCCGATCCGCGGCGACCTGTCTGATCGAGGCGGCGGACCGGGTACGCCAGGGCGACGAGACCGGCGCGGCCCAGCTGCTCAAGCGGGCCATCACCCTGCTGCCCGAGACGGACCCGCTGCGGCTACGGGCCGAGATCGACCTCGGCTGGGCGCTGTACTCGTTCGGCCGGCTCTCCGACGCCGAGCGCATCCTGCGCCAGGTGACCGAGCGGGCCCGGCGCGCCGGGGAGGAGGGCCTGCGGGCCCATGCCCGGCTCGCGTACCTGCGGGTGCTGTTCTCCACCGATCCGGAGGGCCTGGTCGCCAGGACGCTGACCGAAGCCGCGGCGTGCCTGACCAACTTCGTGCAGGCCGGCGACGAGGTCGGCGCGGCGCTCGCCTGCCGCAGCCAGGCCAACGCCTACCTGGCGGCCGGGCAGTTCGCCGCGGCCGAGCGGGCGATGGAGAACGCCGTCCAGCATGCGGAAGAGTCCGGCGTGCCCCGGGCCGCGCAGTCGCTGCGCCGGGAGCTCACCATGCTCATGAGCTGGGGGCCCCGGCCAGTCGCCGTCGGGATCACCCGGGCAAACGAGGCCCTCGACGCCGCTGACGACGACCGGGCTCTGCGTCGGGCCGTGCTCGCCCAGCTCGCGGTCCTCACCGCCATGTCGGGGGATCTGGAGGGCGCGCAGATCCATCTCAAGGCGACCGAGGAGATCGTTCACGACCTGCGCGCCCCTCGGGTCGACCCCTTTCATGGCGGGTTCGTCGTGGCCCGGGTGGCACTGCTCGCCGACGAGCTGGCAGTCGCCGAGCGGGAACTGCGGCGAAGCTGCCGGCAGCTGTCCCGGATGGGGGAACGCGCGTTCCTGGCCAACCGGGCCGCGGCACTCGCCGACGTTCTCGTCCGGCTCGGCAAGGTCGACGACGCGGGCAAGTACGTCACCCGGTGTCGGGACGCCGCTGCCGCCGATCAGCTACCGGCCCAGGCCGGATGGTGCGGGGTCCACGCGAAGCTCTTGGCGCTGCGCGGCCGCGATGCCGAGGCCCTCCGGTTCGCCGACACCGCCGTCGATCTCGCCAGCCGCACCGACGACACCGACGGCCAGGGACACGCGCTGCTGTCCCGCGCCGAGGTGCTCTACCGGGCCGGCCGCAAGGACGACGCCGCCGAGAGCCTGGAAGCTGGCATCACCCGGTATCTGCACCGGGGCAACGTCGCCGCGGCAAACCTCGGCCGCCGGCTGTTCGGCACGCTCGACGGCCCCCCGCCAGGGACGGGAGGCCCCTCGCCGGGAACGGGATAGCGGGGCGGCCCGCGCCCGCGCGCTCAGCGCAGCAGTCCGCGCAGCCGCGCCTGCTTCCTGCAACCAGTACATCTCCTGCGCCCACAACCGCAGCCGCTCGACGGCGGCGAGCTCGTCGGCCAGAGCCTGCGCCACGGACGGCCGGCTCAGCACCTCAACGCCGAGGGGCGCCCACTGCCAGTCGGCCTCCTCCTCGCAGGCTCGCTGGTAGGCGGCCCGCCGCAGGGCTATCTCGGCAAGGGCGAAATCGACCTGCTCGGAGAGCAGGTCGAGACGCACAAACAGGTCCGCGTCACGAACCCACGGACGGCCGCTATAAGCGGGCAACGGAACGGGCCGCGCAGACATATTGGGGGAAGGGTACGAGCCCGCGGACACCGGGAACAACACGCATCCCGGAACAGACCCCTGAGCTGCGGTTTATTCTTCCACCCGGCCGGAATCGGCGACCCCCTCGGGGAGAACCCGGTGGACACCCGAGTCGGGTGAGACGACGGTCGGGACGTGAGCAACGGAGGTCCGAGGGTAACGCCTACGGTACGGCGTCCATGGTGCCGATCAGATCCGTAAGCCAGCCTGGGGGTCTTTCGGTGAGTCTCACACCACCCGTCCTGCTGATGGTGCTCGGTTTTCCACTCTTCGTGATGGCGGGGATGCTCATGATGGGCGGGATCGAGAAACGTCTGATCGGCTCCCGCGGGTTGCTCTCCCTGGTCACCGAGGACGGCACCGCCTCGGTGGGCGACTCCGGACCATCCGGTGCACGACCGTCACCCAGCGCACCCGCCACCCTCAGCGCACCCGCGTCATCGGGCGATCGGACGTCACCGCTCATCAGCTGAGCCGTCTCCCAGCCCGCGGGGTGCGGACAGGTGAGGCGGCGGTCAGCGGCGGCGGGATCCCCCGCCGACCCGCAGTCGACCGTCGAGACCGGCCTCCCGCAACAACGCGGCGAACGCCGGCGTGGGTGCCTGGATCTCCAGACGTGAGTGCACCCGGCGGAGCAGCAGATCGGCGCGGAGCAGAGCGGCGAGCCCCGGAATGTCGATCGAACGCAGGCCCGCGACATCCACCGTGACCGTCCCCCCGCCCCGGCCGAGATGCTCGCCGATCTGCTCACGGAACCGGAGCCGCCCGGCAGTGTCGAGTTCCCCGGCGAGTTCGATGAGCACGTCCTCGCCTGTCCGCTGCACGGACATCCGCAAGGCTCCAGCATCCACCCGCATGACTTCCACCCCCCGATGTCGTCACTGCGTGGAGTCACCCCCCGATCAGTTACGCAGAGTAACATGCCTCGGTTAGCTGGATCCCCGGCGGACGTCAGCCGGCGCGCAGACGCTTGATCAGAGCGTTTGTCGAGCTATCATGCCCCAGCTCCGGTTCCTGCTCGGACCCGAGTTCCGGAATGATCCGACCGGCCAGCACCTTGCCGAGCTCCACGCCCCATTGGTCGAAACTGTTGATCCCCCAGATGACACCCTGGGTGAACACCTTGTGCTCGTATAGTGCGATCAGCTGACCGAGGGTGAACGGAGTCAGCTTCTGGGCGAGCAGGGTGTTCGAGGGTCGATTACCCGGGAAGGTCCGATGTGCAACGAGGCCCGGCGCGACACCCTCGGCGGCCACCTCCGCGGCTGTCCGGCCGAACGCGAGGGCCTCCGTCTGCGCCAGGAAGTTGGCCAGCAGCAGGGCATGCTGGTCCACCCCGGCGCCGTCCGCCGTGCCCACCCCGGGATGGTTCGGCCGGACGAAGCCGATGAAATCAGCCGGGACGATCGTCGCCCCCTGGTGCAGGAGCTGATAGTACGCATGCTGTCCGTTCGTGCCGGGAGTCCCCCAGACAATCGGTCCGGTCGGCGTCGGCACGGGCCGCCCGGTGAGATCGACCGACTTCCCGTTGCTCTCCATGTCCAGCTGCTGGAGATAAGCCGGGAATCGGCCCAGGTAGTGGCTGTAGGGCAGCACCGCGTGCGTCGCGGTACCGAAGAAGTCGCGGTACCACAGGCCGATCAGGCCGAGCAGAACCGGAAGGTTCCGCTCGAACGGAGCCGTCCGGAAGTGCGTGTCCATGGCGGCGAAACCGGCGAGGAACTCCCGGAAGTTCGGCGGCCCGATCGCGATCATCAGCGAGAGGCCGATCGCGGAGTCCACCGAGTACCGGCCGCCCACCCAGTCCCAGAACTCGAACATGTTCTCGGTGTCGATACCGAACTCGGCGACCTTCTCGGCATTCGTGGAGACCGCGACGAAATGCCGGGAAACGGCGTCCTCGCCGAGCAGGCCGGTGAGCCAGGACCGCGCGGCCCGCGCATTGGAGATTGTTTCCAGGGTGGTGAACGTCTTGGACGAGACGATGAACAGGGTGCTGGCCGGATCGAGATCGGCGGTGGCCTCCCAGATGTCGGTGGGGTCGACGTTGGAGACGAACCGGACTTCGATCGACCGGTCGGCATAGTCGCGCAGGGCGTCGTAGGCCATGGCGGGTCCCAGGTCGGAGCCGCCGATGCCGATGTTGACCACCGTCCGGATCCGCTCACCGGTGGCACCCAGCCATTCTCCCGACCGCACCCGGTCGGCGAATCGGGACATCGCGTCGAGCACCCGATGCACATCGGGGACGACGTCGGCGCCATCCACCTCGATCCGGGTTCCGGCCGGGGCGCGCAACGCCACGTGCAACACCGGTCGGTTCTCGGTGACGTTGATCCTCTCGCCCTGGAACATCGCCTCGATCCGGTCCGCCAGCCCGGCGCGCCGGGCCAGCGCGGTCAGCAACTCGACGGTGCGCGCGGTCAGCCGGTTCTTGGAGTAGTCAAGATAGAGTCCGTCCGATTCGACGACGAACGTCTCGCCACGCCGGGGATCGGCGGCGAACAGATCCCGCAGGGACACCTCGGACACCTCGGAGATCTCGCGCAGATGCGTGGTGAGCGCCGCCCATTCCTCGGTCGCGGTGATGTCCAGCGGAGCCACCGGGGCAGCGGGCTCGGTTGTCGACATGACGTGGGATGCCCTTCCTCGCAGGTTCAACATGTGCCGCAGTGCCCATCATCCGCACTGCGGCGACGGCGGCGCTCGCCAGCCCCGTCGGCCTGCCCGTGTCGCCGATCCGGCACGCCGGACCGGCCGGCCGGGGGTAGGGAATGGGGGGTCAGGGCCGTAGGATCACCAGGAACCCGACGAAGGGCGTCATTGCAGGCCAGGATGGTTCTCGGCGCACGGGTAGCGGTACAGCGGATGCCCGGCGTGGTAGCGGACGGATCTGGACCTTGTTGATAGATAAATCTCAGGTGGAGGCGGCGCTTCCCGGTTACTCCGTCGAGGGCGACCTGGGCCGGGGTGGCTACGGGCTCGTGCTGGCCGGCCAGCACCGGCTCATCGGCCGCAAGGTCGCGATCAAGATCCTGCTGGACACCTCCGACGACCCCGATCTGCGTGCCCGCTTCCTGTCCGAGGCTCGGGTGCTGGCTGAACTGGACCATCCGCACATCGTGCGTATCCACGATTACGTGGAGCACGAGGGCACCTGCCTGCTCGTCATGGAGCTGCTCTCCGGCGGCACGCTCAAACAGCGGATGAGCTCGGGACCGGTCTCCGCCGAGACCACCTGCTCGATCGGGCTCGCGGCCGCGGCCGCCCTCGCCACAGCGCACGGCCACGGAGTGCTGCACCGGGACATCAAGCCGGACAACATCATGTTCGCCGGCGACGGGCTGCTGAAGGTGACCGACTTCGGCATCGCCAAGATTTTCGACGGAGCGGAGACCACCGCCAGCGCGATCCTGGGAACGCCGCGTTACATGGCTCCCGAGCAGATCATAGGGACGCGTCTCTTCCCGTCCACCGATCTTTACGCCCTCGCGGGTGTGCTCTACGAGATGATCGCCAACCGACCGCTGTTCGGCCGTCAGATGGCGGTGCAGCCGCTGACCCACCACCATCTGACAATCATGCCGGAACCGCTCACCATGGTTCCGCCACCCGTCTCCGCGGTGATCCTGCGGGCGCTGGCGAAGGATCCGGGCACCCGCTTCGCCGACGCCGCCGACTTCGCCCTGGAACTCGCCCGAGCGAGCAGCCGCGCGTTCGGCCCGACCTGGCTGTCCCGGTCCGACGTCAAGGTGCGGATCGACGACGAGATCCGGGAGGCCGCGCTCGCCACCTCGACCACTCCGCGCCCGCCGGCCCCCGGTCGACCCGGCTTCCCTGGCGCGCCACCGGGCGGACCGGGCCCACGGATCGGGTACCCGGGCACACCGAACGGCACGAACGGGCCGAGGAGTCCCGCCATGCCGAGTGGTCCCGGAGCACCCGGTGGTCCGGTCAGCCGTCCGATGGGGGGATACCCACCACCGGTTGGGCCGGGCTGGGGTGGATTCCCGCCGGGCAACACTCCACCGCCGCGGTCGACCCCACCGCCGCGGCCGCTCGGCCCCGGGTACGGCGGCCCCGGGTACGGCGGACCGGGCGGCCCCGGCGACCAGACGTACCGGCCCGGTCCGGGGGGACCGGTGCACGGGATGGCGGGGGTACCACCGACCGCCACCCGCCAGGCCGGGCACCAGTCGAATCCGAACGCCCGTAACCGGACGCCGCTCATCATCGGAGCGGTCGCGTTCGTCGTCATCGTCGCCCTCACCGTCGGCATCGTGGCAGCGGTGACGAACTCGGGCGGCGGCAGCCGCGGCGGTGACCGCGGCGGCGGCACGGCACGCCTCGCAACCGCCTACCGGGGAACGGCGCTGTCGGTGCAGGGCCTGAGCCCCTACAGCGTCGATGTCGATCCCGACGGCTCGCTGCTCGTCTCCAGCCTCGCGACGGACCGCATCCAGAAGATCACCCCTGCCGGGGCGGTCAGCGACCTCGCGGGCACCGGAGCCGGCGGGATCAGCGGCGACGGCGGCCCGGCCAGCGCGGCGCAGCTTGACGGGCCCGGATCGACCACCCGTGACAAGGCCGGCAACATCTACATCGGGGACGCGAAGAACAACCGGATCCGCAAGATCAGCCCAGCCGGGGTAATCACTACGATCGCCGGCACCGGTGACGCCGGTTACGGCGGCGACGGCGGCCCAGCCACCGCGGCGAAGATCAACAGTGCGGAAAAGGTGACCACCGGGCCGGACGGCAGCGTCTACCTCTCCGATTACGAGAACCACCGGATCCGCAAGATCAGCCCGCAGGGGATCATCACCACGTACGTGGGCACCGGAGTCGCGGGTTACACCGGCGCCGGCGGCCCGGCCACCGCAGCGAAGATCAACGGCCCGAACGATCTCCAGATGACCGACGACGGCACCCTCTACTTCGCCGACCTCGCCAGCGACACCATTCAGAAGGTGACCCCGGGCGGGATCATCACCACCGTCGCCGGGACCGGCGAGGAGGGCTTCTCGGGTGACGGCGGCCCGGCCACCCGGGCCAAGCTGAACGTGCCGTCGCTCACCGTCGGCCCGGACGGCCGGACGCTCTACCTCGCCGACTACCGCAACCACCGGATCCGCCGGGTCGACCCGAACGGCGTGATCACCACGATCGCCGGCACCGGCGTCGAAGGCTCCGGCGGCGACGGCGGCCCAGCGGCCGCCGCCCAGTTCAAGAACCCGAGCTCGGTCGCGGTCGACGGCAGCGGCGCGCTCTACATCGCGGACAACGGCAACGACCGGGTGCGCCGCATCGATCCGAACGGCACCATCACGACCGTCGCCCAACCGGGCTAGGGTATCGCCGGTGACCTAGGGTATCGCCAATGACACGGATGGTCGGACGACTCGTGACGACCATCGTCCACTCCCCGGACTCGTAGCAGCCGTGAGGACTGACCGTGGATGACGAGCCTGACCGACGATCGGTGTTACGGACCGCCGGAGCCGGCGGGCTCGGACTCGCCGCGCTCGGGCTCGGTGGCGGCCTGATGAGCGCCTGCCAGCAGGAGGACGCCCCCCACCCGACACCGACGGAGATCGACTGGCGCACGCTCGACGAACGGCTGATCGGTCCGCTGTTGCGACCGACCGATCCGGACTACGCTGTCGCCAGCATGCTGTTCAACCCGGCTTTCGACGCGGTACGCCCGCAGGCGGTGGTTCGTGCCATGTCTGCGGGGGACGTCACGGCCTGCATCGACTTCGCCCGCTCCACCGGGATACATCTCGTCGCGCGGGCCGGTGGCCACAGCTACGGGGGCTACTCGACGACGACCGGGCTGGTCGTGGACGTGACTGCGATGGCGTCGGTCCGGCCGGGGCCCGACGGCACCGCGCTGATCGGGGCCGGAGCGCTGTTGATCGACGTCTACTCCGCACTTGCCGAGAACGGGCTGGCGCTGCCGGCCGGATCATGCCCGACCGTCGGCATCGCCGGGCTCGCCCTCGGCGGTGGCATCGGAGTATTGAGCCGGCGCTACGGTCTGACCTGCGATCGGATGGTCTCCGCCGAGGTCGTGCTGGCCTCCGGGGAGACCGTGCGCACCGACGCCGACACCGAGCCGGACCTCTTCTGGTCGCTACGCGGCACGGGCGGGGGCAACGTCGGCATCGTGACGTCGTTCACCTTCGCCACCCATCGGGCGACACCGTTGGTGCTGTTCACCTACCGCTGGCCCTGGGACGTGGCCGCGGACGTGCTCACCGCGTGGCAGGGCTGGATCGCCGACAGCGGCGGCGCGCCAGAGGACCTGTGGTCGACCTGCGTCATGACCTCGATGCCGACGACCGGGGTCACCGGCAGTCCGGCCCTGCGGGTGAGCGGCGTGCTCGCGGGCGGCGCCGACGACACGCGGATCACGTGGCTGCGGGATCGACTCGCCAACCTCGTCGCCGCCGTCGGCCGGAGGCCCTCGAGCACCTTCGTCGCCCAGCGTGGCCATCTCGAAACGATGCTGCTCGAGGCGGGCTGCGCGGGCAAAAGCGTTGACACGTGCCACCTGCGCGACCGAACGCCCGGAGGCACCCTGCCACGGGTGGCCCAACGGGCCGCCTCGGCGTTCCTCGCCGAACCGATGCCAGCCGGCGGGGTCGAGACGATGCTCGCCGCGCTCGAGCGACGCCAACGCACGCCCGGGGCCGGTCCGGGTGGCATGATCCTGGATTCCTGGGGCGGCGCGATCAACCGGGTCGGCCCGGGTGACACGGCGTTCGTGCACCGCGACACGCTCGCCAGCGCCCAGTTCGTCGCCGGGTACTCCGTCGACGCCTCCCCGGCGGACAAAGAGGCTAACCAGAGCTGGTTGCGATCCACGGTGGCGGCGACGGCGCCGTTCATGTCGTCGTCGGCGTACCAGAACTACATCGACCCGGACCTCACCACCTGGGCCGATGCGTACTACGGGGCGAACCTTCCACGGTTACGCCAGGTCAAGCGCGCCTACGACCCGGACAACCTGTTCCGCTTCGCGCAGAGCATCGCGCCGTCCTAAGCGGTCCCGGCGGTCCCGAGCGGGGGCTTCCCCGGCCAGGCCGGCCATTGCCCCGGGCAGCCACCCCGCGCCGGGAATCGAGGTCGACCGACCCGGGGTGGCATGCACTATTAGATCCGTTCACGTATCCGTTGCCTACTGCCCACCTATGGTCAGATCCCTGTCCATCCGCTGTCCCCCGGCCCCGCCACCGCGCAGTTCACTCACCGCTCCGGCGATTCATCTTGCGGCAACTACTCAAGGTGAGTACACACATGCTGTCGGTAACACACCGGCGTTGGTGTCCGTCTGGCCGTGTCGACTGGGTTTTCTGTGAGGTCCTCGATGAAAAGAATCTTCTGGCCGTATGGTGTCGGGCTGTTCGCCCTGTTCTTCGTGGTGACGGCACCGGGTAACGCCGCCGATGTAGTGCACAGCGCCGTCGGTGCGCTCGGTGGTGTGGCCGACGGACTGTCCACCTTCGTGTCCCAGGCGGCTACCTGACCGGAGCGACAGCACACCCGGAGTGTCCGGAACAGGAAATCCGGATCAGGAAAGCTGCCTAGCCAGCGGCCTGGTCACGGCCACGGTCCCACTCCAGTCCGAGATGTCGGATTCGACGACCCCCCACCGCGCTCCCTTGGCTGCGATGACCCGGCCGTCGCCGATGTACATCCCGACATGGCCCGGTGCCTCGGCGGTGCCGTCGGGGCCCGGGGTGAACAGCAGGTCCCCCGGCTGCGGATCAACGCCCGCGACCTGCGGGCCGAACCGCAGCTGGTCGGTCGTCACGCGGGGGAGCTCGATGCCGATGCGGCGATACGCCTCCCGGACCAGCGACGAGCAGTCCCAGGCCTCGGGACCGGTCGCACCCCAGACGTAAGGCTTGCCGATCTGCGACTGCATGAAGGCGACCATCGGGGCGACCGAACCAGCGGGGATGCCGACGCCGAGCTCCAAGGCGTCGCCGTACACCTGCGCCTGCGCGAGGATCGCGCGGACGTAGTTACGCGTCTCGGTGTACGGCGGAATGCCGGCGAAGGCAAGCACCGCACCCGCTCCCGCGTTGTACGCGGCCAGCATCTTCTCCTGGGCCGCGCCGGACACGGAGGCGACCGAGGCCGCCACCGCGCAGTCGTACCGGGCCGCCGCGGGGATCGCGTCGGCCGGGTTCCACACGTCGCCCTGCCCGTGGGACGCCCACGTCCCGGGCATGAACTGGGCGATCCCCATCGCGCCCACGGGTGACCGGGCCCGCGGGTTGAAACCCGACTCCTGGTGTAACTGGGCGGCCAGCAGGGCGGGAGTCACCTCGGCGCATCCGGCCGCGTTCGCCGCATCAATGATCGTCTGCAGGTACTCGGCCGGGATGCCGTCGGAGTTCCTGATGGTCCGGTTACCCCCGCCCTGATCCTGGATGAAGGGACCAGCGATGATCAGAATGAGGACGGAGACCAGCATGACAACGCCGCCGATGACGAGAGCCGCGCCCGCCCCCGTCCAGACCAGCCAGCGGGAACGCTTACGGGTGAAGCCGCGGGCCATCACGCCTCACCGGCCCGGTGCGTCGCCGGCGATGCTCGACAGATCCGCGCCGGCGACCCGCCACGTCCCGTCGGTCTGGCGCAGGAGAGTGAGCGCCGGGGTGGACAGCGCCACCACCGGGGCGGCGCCGCCCGCCGCCGTCTCGCGGCGCACGTTCAGCTGAAGCACCACCCGACCGGTGGCCGTCGTGTCGATCCCGCCCAGGGGCGTGGTCGCCAGCACGGTCACCCGCGAGTGGGTGCCCGCGGCGCGCACCTCCTGCCACGCCTGGCCGTCCTCGCCGGCAGCGGTTCCGGGCCCCCCGGCGCCCGAACCACCGAGGCCCGCACCCCCGGCGCCCAGGCTGGCCGCGAAGTCCTCGGTGAGGCAGTCGCGGGCCCGCTCGACACCGGCTGCCGGGCCGGGGTCCGTCCGGGCGTCGAAGGACTGCCAGCGCGTGAAGCAGTCGGCGACTACCGCCGCCGGGTCCTTCCGGTCCACCTCGCCGGTGGGTAGCGCAGACGCGGTGGCCAGCGGCGGACCCGGCGCCTGACTCGCCCCGGGCGGTGGCCCCGTGGTGGCGGACGGGGCGGGAGACGGAGCGGGGGACGGATCGGCAGCACTGCCCGGCGCGCCGCATCCGGCCACGGTGCCCACGGTGAGCAGCAGTCCGACGGCCAGCCAGAACCGGGGCCTCACCGCGGCCGGCCGGAGCGAGGCGGCACCGAGGTGAGAGCGCTCATTCCCGACCGTCCAGCCAGTCCCGCACCCGCCCCCGACGCACCCGCCACTGGTGACCGACCTTGCGGGCCGGGATGGCCCGTTCCGAAAGCAGCTTGAGGACGGTGCTCTCCGACAACCGCAACCAGGCGACCAGTTCATCGACGGTGAGCACTTCGTCGTCGTCGGAGGGTCGGGAGGGCGCACCACCGGCG
>NZ_CDWTMO010000030.1:0-28511 GCF_977946435.1 Frankia sp. CgKIO3
GGCCCACGCGACCGCGTCGACGCCGCTGCCACCGGCCGACCCGTGGCGGCAGGCCCCACTCCCCATTCCGGCGACGCTCCAGGATCCGACCGGTCCGACCCGGCCTGACCGCCGACGAACGACCCGCGGCCTCCGATGGCGGCGCCAGAACTGACCCGGCACGCCAGCGACGTGACCCGGGCCACCGTGCCCACCGGCCAGGGGCTGAAGGCCCTGGCGACGAGCGACGCCACCGCACGGGCGGCGATACCCTCCGACCGTGCGCACGCCTCACCTCCTCCGCCGTTTCCCGTTCCGGCGGCTCGCCGTGGCTCCCGCCGCCGCGGTCGTCGTCGGCCTCGGCCTGAGCGGCTGCGAGCGGCCGACTCCCCTGGTGACCATGGAGTCCGGGGGACACTTCGTGCAGACGAACGCCGCGCAGTACGAGTGGGACGGGACGGTGATCCAGAAATCGGTATCACCGCCGCACATCACGGTCAGGCCCGGAAACGCCATCAACATCGACGTGCCGACGTCGGTCGCCGACCGCGGCTACTTCCTCGTCCTGGGCAGGGAGCGGGTGACCGACAAGATCAACGAGACGCACTACCGGTACGTTCCCGCCAAGAACACGCCTGCCCTGCTCGTGGTGTTCGCGCTTCCCGAGGCAGGCAGCTCCAGCGACCAGGCGTCGGGAAGCTGGCCGTTCCTGGTCACCTTCAAGCCCTGACCCACCGCCGGCCGCTCCGCCGCCGGACCGGAACCAACGACCCACGCACACCAGCCCCCGAACGGGGATACACCGTGCGCGCAGCGTGCCATACCTCCCCACTGGGACCACGCAGCGTCGTCCGCGATGCTAAGATCCGGCAACAAGTCCGATTTGCACCCCATCGAAAACCCCGTACTGTTACCCAGCTGTCCGGTGCGGTGGTGTTCGGGCGGATCGACCGACAGTATGCGACGACAGACGAGGACGTCCCCAGATTATGATCCGGACCTGATCGTGAGCCGCACCCTGATCGTGACCGCAGTGACCGCCGAAGCGGACGCGGTGTGTGCCGGCCTGATGGGCAGCTGGTCGCGCGGCCGGACCAGAACCCCCATCGGACCGGGCAGCCTGGTGTCCCCCGAATGGGACCGCCAGCTTCTCACCACCTCCACCCTGGGCCCCTACGTGGGCCGGCGACGCGGACCGGTGACGGTGCTCGCGGCAGGCACCGGCGGCCCGGCCGCGGCGGCGGGCACCGCGGTGGCAATGTCGGTGGCGAGCGCGGCGGGGCAGCCGTTCAGCCTGGTGGTGGCGATGGGGATCGGCGGTGGGTTCCGCGGCTGGGCGGAGATCGGGGACATCGTCCTCGCCGATCGCATCGTCGCCGCCGACCTCGGCGCGGAGTCCGGCCTTGACGAGGAACCGCCCGCTCCGCTGATCGGCCGCATCAGCGAGATGGACCGCAATCTCGGGTTCCACAGCAACGGCGCGCCGGCACCCCGCGGCGGCCCCGCCCACTTGCCGAACCCCGCGGGGTCGTTCCTGAGCCTGGAGGATCTCGGGCTCGGTTCGTCCACGGTGGTCCCGGATCCGGACCTCATCCACCGCCTGGGCACGGTGCTCGACGCCACCGGGCGGCGGATCGTCACGGGTAGCGTGATCAGCGTGTCGACGGTGACGGGCACCGAACGTCGGGCCACGGCGCTGACCGAGCGGCTGGACCCGGTGGCGGAGTCGATGGAGGGGTACGCCGTCGGGGTGGCCGCCCGGGCCTTCGGCGTCCCGGTGGTGGAGATCCGTACCATCAGCAACACGGTCGGGCGCCGGGACCGGTCCGACTGGAACCTGCCGGTCGCGCTGGCCAGCCTCCGCACGGCCGCCGCGGCACTCGTCGCCCACCCGGACGGTCTGGTGATGGCCGCACCGGCGGCCACCACGAGCGACGCCTCCACCACGATCCCGGCCGAGCACCCGGGTGCCCGCGGCCACCACGGGAACAACGGCCACCACGGGACGGGAGAGCACTGAGATGGGTGCTGGCCGGGCGACCACCTCGAACCTTCCAGGTCCGCTCTCGCTCGCCATCTCGCCCTGCCCCAACGACACATTCGCCTTCCATGCCCTCGCGCACGGACTCGTCCCGGGAGCACCCGAGGTGTCGGTGGCCTTTGCCGACATCGACGTCCTCAACGCCCGGGCCGCCGACGGGCGGGACGACCTCGTCAAGGTGTCCTACGCCGCCCTGCCGTGGCTGCTCACCGGGTACCAACTGCTGACGGCGGGCGGGGCCCTGGGCCGCGGCTGCGGCCCGCTCGTCCTCACCGCCGGGCGGTCGGGCCTGCGCGGTGCCCGGGTCGCCATCCCCGGCACCCGCACCACGGCCTACCTGCTGTTCCGGCTGTGGGCGGCCGACGAGGGCGTGACGAGCGCCGACGTGCTTCCCTTCGAGAAGATCATGCCCGCCGTCCGCGACGGCGCGTACGACGCGGGGCTCGTCATCCACGAGTCCCGCTTCACCTACCCGTCCTATGGGCTGACGGCGCTCGTCGACCTCGGCGACTGGTGGGAGGGCCAGACCTCGCTGCCCATTCCGCTCGGCGCGATCCTCGCCCGCCGGGGGCTGGACGGCCCGGCGCTGTCCGCCGCGGTGCGGGCGAGCGTCGCCGCGGCCTTCGCCGATCCCGCCGCCAGCGCCGACTACGTCCTCGCCCATGCCCAGGAGATGGCGCCCGACGTCGTCGACGCCCACATCAAGCTGTACGTCAACGAGTTCAGCCTCAACCTCGGCGACGAGGGGTTCGCCGCCGTCGAGGCCCTGCTCTCCCGCGCCGCCGACGCCGACCTCGTCCCCGCGCTTCCGCGGCCGCTGCGGTGAATCGCGAGCCCCCTCGGAGGGTCCTGATGGCAGGATGGAGACGTGAGTACCGATCAGATACCGGCTGTCGGCGTCGCGGAGCTACCGGTCGAGCTTTCCGCGGACGGTGCCCCGCTGATGGTGGACGTGCGGGAGCCCGACGAGTGGTCCGCCGGTCACATCGCCGGCGTGCTGCACATCCCGATGAGTGAACTGGCCGCCCGGCTCGACGAGGTTCCCCGGGAACGCGAGGTCGTCGTGGTGTGCCGCTCGGGCGGCAGGTCCGCCGCCGTCACCAACTACCTCAGGCAGGGTGGCTGGCAGGTCCGCAACCTGACCGACGGGATGCTCTCCTGGCAGGCGCACAGCCGCCCGATGGTGAGCGAGAGCGGCGCCGCGCCCACCGTCCTCTGAGGACCGCCGGCCGGCTCCGCCGGGTCCGGGCCGACTCCGCCGGCTACTCCGCATTTCTCGGATGACCCGGCGCCGCGGGCTTCCGGTCAGCCGCTCGGGGTCAGCCCCAGTGCCGGCTGGTTCGGGCACTTCTGGAGAACGGCGCGCATCGCGTCCGCCTCCGCCTGGACGACCCACAGGCGGTAACGGGCCTTCAATCCCACTTGGCGCGCGATGTAGGGGCACTGCTCCCCCGGGCTCGACGGCAACCATTCGGCGGCGTCATGATCGCTCTTGCGCTGATTCGTGGGACCGTCGACGGCCAGCAGGTTCTCCGGATCGTTGGCGAACTGGAGCCGTTCCCGGGCGGTCCAGTTGAGCGCGCCGGTCCGCCACGCATCCGCCAGGGGGACGACGTGGTCGATCTGCACGCTGGCGGAGTTCCCGTCCACGGTCGAAACGGATGATTCTGGTGGTGTACGGATCCCGGAGCTCACCGGTCAGCACCGTGCAGCCGTCCGATCTGCGGATGGTGGTGCTGCGCAGATCTCGCCGCAGAATGTCGTTACGGGTGTCACACCCGTTGTCGTCGATGTCCGACCAGGCGGGCCCGAACTCGTCCCGGCGGTACCTGGGAGAGTTGTCCTCCTCTTTGATCGGAAGGGTGGCGAGCAGCTTCAGCGCCGAGCCGCTGGCGGTCGGGGCACCAACCTGGTTGGACGTTCCGGTCTGGTCGGAAAGGTCACTGCAACCGGTCAGGCCGGCGATGAGGGCGAGGACGGCGAGGGCCGCGGCTCCGCCGGGTCGACCGGGTCCGCGACGATCTGGACCGACACCGCTTCTTCGCACCGGACTCCCCACCTCGACGGTTCGGAACCCGTGGGGGGTGCTCGCCCCGCTTCGGGTCCGTTCGGATCGAGGGTGACATTAACTGGAAATCGGCCCGCCGGGCTGGTCGGCCACCGTCAGGGGACGGGAACGCGGACTCCTCCGCTCACCGGATTGTCGTGCAACTCCAACTCCTGGGCCGTGGCCTCCCGCGGGATGTCGAAGACCATGGTGCCCGCCCTGAGGTCACCCGGGTTGATCGAATCCCACAGATCCTCGTTACTCAGTTGGAGGCGGGCGAGGAAATCGGCGCTGTGCCGGCCGCCGCCGCCGTCCCACAGAAACTGGGATGAGGTCACCAGCGTGCGGGTGGAGTCGCCGAGGTTGCGCACGGTCACGTGGGCCAGGCAGAACTGGCCGTCCGTGTGCCGAGCGAGCAGTCCGTCACCGAGTTTGGTCTGCCCGCACCGGAAGGAATCCACGATGAACTCGAGCTGGCCATCCGTGACGGGGCGGTTCAGGCCGCTGGCCGAACCCGATGCCGTGCTCGGACCGGTGGAGCGCGACGGGGCGGTTGTGGCCGCCAGCTGTTCCGCGGAACCATTCTGGCCGCTCTTTCCGGTCTTTCCGGGCAGGCTGACCACGACCGCGATGGCGATCAGCGCGCTCAGGACGATGGCGGCGATCCAGACGAGTCGCCTGCGATCGAGCCCGCGGGCCGCCGGCGGCTGGGCGAAGGGCGGGTACGGTGCGCCGGGCTCACCCGGTACCGGCCCGTGCTGATCGGGAGCCTGGCCGGACCACGGCCCCGGCGGTGCGCCGGGGACCTGCCCGCCCATCCGCCCGCCCAGCTGCGCGGGTGGGCGGGCGCCTACCTGGGCGGGCCGCGGGCCGGGGCGTCCCATCGGGCTGTGCGCGTCGGGCTGCCCCGGTGGTGCCTGGCGTGGTTGTCCCGGTCCCTGGCCCGCCCGGGCGGCGGGAGCGCCCGCGTTCCAGGGGACCTGACGCGCGGGAGCCGAGGTCGCCGCGCCGATCCGGGTCGGCGCGGCGCGGGGCACCTCGCCGGTTCGGCTCAGGAGCTCCTCGGCCTGACCCATCGCCTCGCCGATGGCACCGGTACCGCGGGAGGGTGGCTGCGCGATGAGCCGCAGCAGCAGGTCCCGGGCGCTCGGCCGGTCGTCGGGATGCTTGGCCAGAGCCGCGCTGACCAGGCCGACCAGCGGCTGCGGCAGACCACGCAGGTCCGGGGCGGACCCGACGATGCGCGTGCCGAGGTCGATGTCCGTACCGTCGCCGAACGGGTGGCGGCCGGTACCGGCGTAGGCGATGAGGATGCCCCAGGCGAAGACGTCCGCCTCCGGACCGATGGGCTGGCCGTGCACCTGTTCGGGCGCCATCCACCCGGCGGAGCCGAAGCCCCATGCCGTGGGCTTCGCCTTCGCGCCCTCGAGGGCCTGCGCGATCCCGAAATCGATCACACGTGGCCCGGACAGTGAGAGCATCACGTTACTGGGCTTGAGATCCCGAGGGACGAGGCCTGCGCTGTGGATCGCGGTAAGCGCCGTCGCGACCCCCACGGCCAGTCCGGTCAGGGTCGACGAGGTCAGCGGGCCCTTGTCGACCTGCATGTCCAGCCGGACCCCGTCGATGAACTCGGTGACGAGGTACGGCGCGGGCGCATTCGGATCCGCGTCCAGGACTTCGGCGGTGCAGAAGGGAGCGACCTTGCGTGCCGCTTCGACCTCGGCCCGGAACCGGCGGCGGAACTCCTCGTCGGCGGCCAGATCCGGTCTGATGACCTTGATGGCAACCCGCCGTCCGGCCCGGTTCCTCGCCAGGTAGACCGTGCCCATGCCGCCGACCCCCAGCCGGCTGAGCAAAACATAGGGGCCGACCGACCGGGGCTCGTGTGGATTGAGCGGATCACCTGGTTCGGAGCGGCCGGAACCCATGCGTGCGGCGTTGTCGGCCACGGTCAGCACCGCACGGCTGTGATCACGATCGCTGTCCACTGCTTGTCACACGAATGCCTCTCAAATCCCGATCCGACGCCCCGTTCCGACCGCCGATCCGTGCCCTCCGCCGATCAGCGGAGGTGGGACGGCCCTCGGCGATGCCACCGCGGCCGGCTGCGGGGCTGCTCATGGTTCGGTCTGGTCTACGTTTGCAGTCTGCCGCACTGCCAACGCTTCCAGTCGCACGCGGGCTCCCCGCCGACGGGACCGGTCGGCTCCCCGACAATGTGTTGCCGCCACGGCACGCAGGCCGCGGCGGATGAGGCCGCAACCGAGGAGGCATCGTGAACCGGTGCGTACCAGTGTGGCCAATCTGATGAAGGGCTCGATCTCGGCTCATGCCCGGATCCTGATTGATGTGGCTGGCTCGGTCGGTGTCGCTGATGTGATGGGAACAGCGGATTCGATGGACCCACCTGGCGGCGTCCGACGAGGAACCTGGCGCCCAGGTCGCGGTGTGCACCGGGTGCGGCCGACGGGTCAGTTTCCTGCCGCCGGCCTAGACCTCCAACTCGTTGGCGACGGCGTGCACGACCTTGGCGACCCGCTGGGCGGTCCGCCGGTCGGGATACCGGCCGCGACGAAGGTCCCGCTGCACGTCGTCCAGCACCTTGATCATGTCTTCGACCATGCTGTGCAGCTCGTCCGGACTGCGCCGCGCGGCCTGGGCAGCCGCCTTGGCGACCGACGGCGGGGCGGTCAGCAGCCGGACCGACAGTGCCTGGTCGCCACGCCGCCCGGCGGCGACGCCGAACTCGACCCGGTCGCCGGGTTTCAGCCGGTCGACCCCGGCGGGCAGGGCGGCCTTGTGCACGAAGACGTCGCCGCCGTCGTCCCGGCTGAGAAAGCCGAAGCCCTTGTCGACGTCGAACCACTTGACTTTGCCGGTGGGCACGGGCGACCTCGTTCTGTGTAACGGCAGGACAACGCAACGGAAGATGAGTGATTCCCAGGCTATCCGTCGGCCGCACGTCGCGTGCGTCTTCGGTAGCGATCGGCTGTCGAGTGAGCCCCTCTCCCGTGATGGTGGCCTGGCCCGCGTTCGGCACACGTCCTCGTAGGCTGTCGCACGTGTCGGCGAAACCCTCGTCCGGGCAGGCCGGACCCGTGGCCGACGGTGCGGTAAACGAGGCCACGGCTCCGGTCGGGACCCCGCCGCCGGTGACCTGGGCGGATCGGCTGGTCCGGGTCGGGGCCGTGCTCTTCGGAACCGGTCTGGTCGCCACGGTGGCGGCGGTGATCCCCTTCTTCCTGGGCGCCGAGAATCTGCCGATCTGGCTGAACGCCGTCGCCAGCGGCGGACTGACCATCGGGTTCGCCGTGGCGCTGGTGGGGGTTCTCGCCGCCGCCCGATCCCGGATTCCCGAGGAGAGCGATCCCGATCTCTACGTGAACAACCCACATCCGCCCGACCACGGGGCCCCCGGGGACGGCACCGGTCCGCGGACAGACCCCGTCACCCGTTCCCGATAGTTCCTTGATCTCACGGCCGGGGGTGCGGGCCCCGGCCGGGCCGACCGCGTCGACCGCGTCGCGGCGTCAGCCCTGCTGTCGTCGGCGCCGGGCCTCGTCGACCAGCCAGGGCGGGAAGTCAGCCAGCCGGGGGAGGACGACGTCGGCGCCGGCGGAGAGCAGATCAGCGGCCGAGCAGGGCCCGGTGGCGACCCCGACGGCGAGAGCGTCGCCGTCGCGGGCGCCGACCATGTCGCCGACGTGGTCACCGACGAAGATGTCCACGCGGTGGGCGCGCAGTGCCTCGCCCTTCGCCTGCGCGAACCGGGCTCCCTCCACCACGTCGGCGGTGATGCCGATCCGGTCCAGACTCGCCCGGGCCAGTGCCGTGCTCTTCGCGGTGACGACCACCACCCGGCCGGCGAGCCGCCGCACCGCCTCCACCGCGGCTACCGCGGCCGGCATCGACAGCGACGCCGGCACCGCGTGGACCGTATAGAGCTCGCGGTAGCGGGCCGCCACGGCCGTGACATCGGCCGGCGGGAACCAGTGGGCGAGCTCCGTCTCCAGCGGCGGGCCAAGCCGGGCGACGACCGTCTCGGCGTCCACCGCCACCCCGGTCTCAGCGGACAGGACGGCGAAGGTCGCCCGGATCCCGGGCCGGGCATCCAACAGGGTCAGATCGAGATCGAACCCGACGACCGGGACGGGCGCCCGCCAGAACGACACCGGCCAAGCTTAAGGGCCGTGTTCCCCGGGAAGCCCGCATTATCCGAGATCGCCTACCAGATCTGTACGATCTGTACGCCCCGGGCGGGCGAGATCCGGCTCATACGCCGCTCGACCGGTAGTGTCCGCGGGTGTGACCAGGGTTGTGGTGGATGTGATGCTCAAGCCGGAGATTCTCGACCCGCAGGGGCAGGCGGTGCTCGCTGCGCTGCCGCGCCTCGGCGTGAGTGGCATCGTCGGGGTCCGCCAGGGCAAGCGTTTCGAGCTGGAGCTGGAGGAGGGCACGGACCTCGACGGCGCGGTCCTGGCCCGGGTCGAGCACTTGGCCTCAACCCTGCTGGCCAATCCGGTGATCGAGGACTACGCGGTGCGCATCGAGGACGCCTCCCCGCCGTCGGTGGGCAGCCCCGCCGGCTGAGCCTCTCCGCTGCCGGAGAGGGGACGCCCGCGCCCCACCCAACGGCGCAGCACGCGCCGCCAAGGACTCGTGGGGAGTTCGGGGGGGCTCGGCCCCCGGCACCCCGCAACAACGCCGACGGCCCCAACCACCCACCCAGCCAAGGCGGCGCCGAAGGCGCAACGAGGGGAGTCGGCCCCCCGGCCAGCATGACGAAAAGCCCCAACGGCGCAGCACGCGCCGCCAAGGACTTGCGTGGGCGAGGGGGGAGTTGAACCCCCACGTCCGCTAGGACACACGGATCTGAACCGTGCGCGTCTGCCATTCCGCCACTCGCCCGAGTGGGACTATCTCTCGGCCAGACGACACGCTACCACGCCGGAGATGTCCTTCACGGAGGGGGGTCGGGCCCGTCGCGAACATGCCAAACTGCCGAGCCGTGGGACGTCCGCGCTCGGGGGCATACGATCTCACAGACCGGGAGAAGGGAGGTCGAGCATGGGCGTGCTACAACGCTTCGAACGGCGCCTGGGCGGCCTCGTCGAGGGTGCGTTCGCGAAGGTGTTCAAGGGCGGAGTCGAGCCCGTCGAGATCGCCAGCGCGTTGGCCCGGGAAACCGACGATCGGCGGGCGGTCAGTTCGAACCGGGTGCTGGTGCCCAACGAGTTCGCCGTCGAGCTCGCCGGCGGCGACTTCGCCCGGCTCTCCCCCTACGACCGGGCACTGTGCGACGAGCTCGCCGAGATGGTCCGCGAGCATGCGGCCGAGCAGCGCTACACCTTCGTCGGCCCGGTGTCCGTGCGGATGTCCGAGGCCACCGATCTCGATGTCGGCGTCTTCCGGATCCGCAGCAGCGTGGCCGCCGCGGACCCGGGAGCGGTGACTGGACGGCGCGCACGCCCTCCCCGACCGGGCGCTCCCGGCACCCCGCACCTCGTCATCACCACGAAGGCCCCGGGAGGGCCCACGGGCGGAGGGGAACGGGAGTATCCCTTAGACGCCGCGACGACCGTGATCGGCCGCAGCGTCGAGTGCGACATCCGCCTGAACGACACCGGTGTGTCTCGTCGCCACGGCGAGATACGCCGGCTTCCCGACGGGCAGTTCCTCTACGTCGACGCCGGGTCCACCAACGGCAGCCTGGTCAACGGTCGCGCGGCGACGCAGGTCAAGCTGGTCAACGGGGACAAGATCGAACTCGGTACCGCGACGATCATCTTCCGTCGCGAGGACGGACGGGGGAATGGCCCGGCGCGCGCGGGCGCCCGTGGGACACCTCCGCCGGCCCAGGCCGGGGGCCGGGAGACCATCCCGCCGGACCGCCGTCCCACGCCCGCCCCGGACGACCCGTACCGGCGCGGCTCGTCGCCCCGCGCCGGCCGCGTCGACCCGCACGCCGATCGTGATCGGCGCGGTGTGCCGGGGTACCGGGACGATCCATACCAGAACCGGATGGACCCGTACCGAGACCGGACACCGGAACGGGATCACGGCTACGACCAGCCGCGCGACCGCGGCGGTCGTGACCCCTATCACCGTGATCCCCGTGACGGGCGTGGGGGACGCGACGACGCTCCTCGGCGATCCGACCCTGCACGGCGATCCGACCCTGCACGGCGCGCCGACCCCTACCGCGAGCCGAGCAATCCCGGCCGCCGGCCCGGCTCCGGTTCGCCGTCCGATGGGCTCGAATCCCTCGACGACGTGTACGACGCCGACACGGACCTCCCCGGCCGCGCCGCCGCGGAGCCTCCCGGCGGGGATGGTCGACGTGACCGACCCAGATCGGATCGAGGCTGGTAGCGCCCGATGGACCCCACCGAGCCCAGCGAACTCGTACTGCTGGTTGTCAAGATCGGATTCCTTGCCCTCCTCTGGGGATTCGTTCTGGTCGCCGTGCGCGCCGTCCGGCTGGATATGTTCGGCCACACTAAGCGTCAGCAGCGGCGCGAGCCGCCCCCCATGGTCCGGCCGACGCCGCCGCGCACCCCGCCCCAACCTCCACGCAAGCCACAGACACCTAGCAAACTCGTGGTGACCAAAGGTCCCTTGACCGGCACAACGATCCCGCTAGGAACGGCACCTGTCACCATCGGACGGGCACAGGACTCGACCCTGGTCCTCGAGGATGACTTCGCATCCGGGCGGCATGCGAGACTCGTGCCCCACGACGGGCAGTGGTTCGTGGAGGACCTGGGCTCGACCAATGGCACATTCCTCAACCGTACGAAGGTGACCAGTCCCATGCCGGTACCTCTCGGCGCGCCGGTCAGGATCGGGAAGACGGTCCTGGAGCTCCACCGGTGAGCCTCAGGCTTCACTTCGCCGTCCGCTCGGATGTCGGGCACGTGCGGGAAGGAAACGAAGATTCGGCCTATGCCGGGCTCCGCCTGCTGGCGGTGGCCGACGGCATGGGTGGTCATGCTGCGGGGGAAGTCGCCAGCTCGACGGTGATCTCCCGCCTGGCGGGTCTCGACGACGCGATCGACAGCGACGATCTCGTGACGGAGCTGAACGAGGCCGTCCGGGACGCCAATCGGCAGCTGCGCGAGATGTCGCTGGAGAACAGCGCGCTGGACGGCATGGGCACCACGGTGACCGCCGTGCTCTCCTCCGGTGACATGCTCGGGGTGCTGCACGTCGGCGATTCCCGGGCCTACCTGCTGCGCGACGGCGTCCTCAGCCAGGTCACCCACGATCACACCCTGGTGCAGGATCTCGTGGACCAGGGTCGGATCACCCCCGAGCAGGCGAACACCCACCCGCAGCGCTCGCTGCTGATGCGGGCGCTCGACGGTCGGGAGGTCGAGCCCGACCTCTCCGTGCGCCAGGCGATCGCGGGAGACCGCTACTTGCTGTGCACCGACGGTCTGTCGGGGGTGGTAAGCGAGGAGACGATCCTCGAGACGCTGCTGCTGCCCACCCCACAGGAGGCGGTTGACCAGCTGGTCGACCTGGCCCTCAAGGGCGGTGGCCCGGACAACATCACCGTCGTGGTCGCCGACATCGAGGAGGACCACGGCGAGGCGGAGCCTTATCCTCTCGTGGCCGGCGCGGCGGCCGAGAAGCGGGCGGTCCCCGGGGCGTCGCCGGCCCGCAGCGGGCCGAATCCCCAGTACCCCGACCACGAGTCCGCGGCGGCGAAGGCGGCCCGTATCGGTCGGCCGGGCTTCCACCGGCGGGACCGCCAGGCACAGGCCAGCGATCGCGGCGACGACGACGGCGATGGCGACGACTCCGACCCGGAAGGATCCGGAGGACGGCGCTCCGGCCGGCGGGTCCTGTTCGTCTCCACCGTGGTGTTCTTGCTCATCGTGGCCGGTGCTGCGGCCGGGTGGACCTACGTGCGCGGGCAGTATTATGTCGGCGTCGACGACGAACACGTCGCCCTCTTCCAGGGCGTGAAGGGCATTCCGCTGTCCTCGGTGGTGCTCTCCCGTCATCAGCCACTGTCGGAGGTTGCGGAGCCCGATCAGGCGGAGCTCCGACGAGGCATCCGCGCCGGCAGCCGTGACGATGCGGAGAAGATCATCTCGCGCCTGCGTACCCCGGCTGTACCCGCCGTATTCCCGTCACCGAGCCCGAGTCCGACCGACCGTTCCAAGGTGCCGTCGGGCACCTCGGACTCCTCCCTCCTGTCCACTCCCCTGTGCCAGCCGGCGACCGATGCCGGCGTCACGGTCCCGGGATTCCCGACCACACCCGTCCCCACCCCCTCACCGTGATCTCAGGCCAGCGATGACTCGCCCGCCGATCCCCCTACCTCCGCTACGCAGGCCGAGGTCGGCGGATCTCACCGCGACCTTCGCCGGCTTCCCGCTGCCCACCGGCACCAACCTCCCGCCGTACCGGCGCCGGGAGCTCATCCTGATGATCTTTGCTGGTGCGCTCGCAACCAGCGCGCTCGCCGCGTTGACCTTCGCCGACATCGGCCAGATCTCGCTCGGGATCTTCTCCATCGGTCTCGGCTTCTTCTGCCTGTGGGCACTGGCCCACCTGGCGGTACGCAGGTTCGCGCCGGCCGCCGACCCGGTGCTGCTCCCGGTCGTCGTCGCGCTCAACGGCTTGGGCCTGGTCATGATCTATCGGCTCGACCTCGCCAAGGCGGATGCCGCCGAGCGGGCGGGAACCCACATCCCGCCCGGTGCCGCGCAGACGCAGCTCGTCTGGACCCTGCTGGCGGTCATCGTCTTCATCCTGGTGCTGGCGCTGGTACGCGATCACCTCTCGCTCGCCCGGTACGCCTACACGGCCGGCCTGGTCGGTCTGGTCGGTCTGGTGCTGCCGATCGCGCCGGGCATCGGCGCGACCATCAACGGCGCGCGCCTCTGGCTGCGGATCGGGCCGTTCTCTTTCCAGCCGAGCGAAGTCTCGAAGATCATTCTTTTGATCTTCTTCGCCGGCTATCTGGTCAACAAACGCGAGGTCCTCTCGGTGGCCTCCCGGTCCTTTCTCGGGATGGGGATCCCGCGCGCCCGCGACCTCGGACCGGTGCTGGTGGCGTGGCTGGCGAGCCTGGGCATCCTGATCGTGCAGAAGGACCTCGGCTCGTCCCTGCTGTTCTTCGGAATGTTCATGGTCGTCCTCTACGTCGCCACCGAGCGGGCATCGTGGGTCGTGGTCGGCTTCGTGCTGTTCCTGTTCGGTGCCGTGATCGCGCACAGTATGTTCAGCCATGTCCAGGTCCGGGTGGACGGCTGGCTGCACGCCTTCGACGGTGACAACCCGTCGAGCACGTCGTACCAGCTCGTGCAGGGTCTCTACGGCTTCGCCGCCGGTGGCATCACCGGTACGGGGCTCGGGGAGGGGCACCCGCAGAAGGTGCCGTTCGCGAACACCGACTTCATCATGGCGAGCCTCGGTGAGGAGCTCGGTCTCACCGGCGTCATGGCCATCCTGATGATGTACGCCCTGGTCGTGCTGCGCGGGATGCGCGCGGCCCTCGGCGCGAAGGACCCGTTCGGCAAACTGCTGGCGGCCGGGCTGTCCTTCACCCTGGCGCTGCAGGTGTTCGTGCAGGTGGGCGGGGTCATGCGGCTCATCCCGCTGACCGGGCTCACGCTGCCGTTCGTCTCCTACGGCGGGTCGTCCATCGTGGCCAACGCCGCGATCATCGCGTTGCTGCTGCGGGTCAGCGACGCCGCCCGCCGCGCACCCGAACCGGTGCCGGATGCCCCCCTGTTCGACCCGGGCGCAGTTGCCGAGAGTCCCACCCAGGTGGTGAAGACGACATGAACCGCACGGTGCGCAAGGTCGCCGTCGCCTGCATGATCCTCTTCGCCGCGCTCCTGGTGAATGCGAACTGGCTCCAGGTGGGCGAGGCGGGCAGCCTCAAGTCCCAGCCGACGAACGGGCGTCAGATCACCAAACGCCTGGAACGACAGCGGGGCGCGATCGTCGCCGGTGACGTGGAGATCGCACGTTCGGTGCCGTCGAACGACCAGTACAAGTATCAGCGGCAGTATCCGGCCGGGCAGCTCTACTCCAACGTCACCGGCTACTACACGCTGTTCACGGCGGCCGGCCTGGAGCGGTCCGAGGACGTCTTCCTGTCCGGAGACGACGACCGGCTGCTCGCGAGCCGGGTGACCGGCCTGTTCACCGGCGCGGAGCGGCGCGGCGGTTCCGTGGTCACTACGATCAACCCCGCCGTCCAGAAGGCTGCGGCGGAGGCGCTCGACAACCGCAAGGGCGCGGTGGTCGCCATCGAGCCGTCGACCGGCGCGATCCTGGCGATGGTCACCAACCCGTCCTACGACGCGAACGCGCTGGCTGCCCATGACGAGAAGGCCGCGGCCAACGCCTATGGGCTGCTGTCGGGCAATCCGGATCAACCATTGCTGAACCGGGCGACCCAGCAGACCTATCCGCCCGGTTCAACCTTCAAGCTCATCACCGCCGCCGCCGCACTGTCACAAGGCAGGACGCCGGACACCCGCGTCGCCGCACCCGACGAGCTACCGCTCCCGCTGAGCACCGTGCGGCTGCCAAACTTCGGCGGCGAACGCTGCGGCGACGGCGAGACCGACACCCTCATTCACGCGCTCACCATCTCCTGTAACACCGCGTTCGCACAGCTCGGCATCGATCTCGGTGCCGACACCCTGCGCCGGCAGGCCGAGGCCTTCGGCCTGAACGCGACCTTCCCCGACTTCCCCTTGCAACAGGCCCGTAGCGTCTTCCCCGCCAAGCTCGACGCCGCGCAGACCGCGCAGTCAGCGATCGGCCAGTACGACGTCCGGGTCACGCCCCTACAGATGGCGGAGGTGGTCGCGGCGATCGCCAACGACGGCATGGAGATGAAGCCCTATCTCGTGTCCGAACTGCGCAGCCCGGACCTCAAGAGGATCAGTAAAACCGAGCCGGAGAAACTCGGTGAACCGGTGAGCAGCGAGGTGGCCGCCCAGCTCACGACCATGATGGAAAGCGTGGTGACGTCGGGGAGCGGTCGGCGGGCGCAGATCGGCGGCGTTACCGTCGCCGGGAAGACGGGGACCGCCGAGCACGGCACCAGTCTGCCGCACGCCTGGTTCGTGGGGTTCGCCCCGACGGACACCCCGAAGATCGCGGTTGCCGTCATCGTCGAGGACGGCGGCGGCGAGCTGGGTACCGGTGGTGCCGTCGCCGCCCCCGTCGCGAAAAAGGTCATACAGGCCGCATTGGACAAGCCATGAACAACTCCCCGGGCAATCCCATCTCCCCGTCGCAGCCCTTCGCCGGCGCCGCGGCGCCGAACACCGTCCTCGACAACCGATACCGCCTGAACGGGCGGATCGCCGCCGGCGGCATGGGTGAGGTCTGGCGTGGCCTGGACCAGACCCTCGGCCGCCCCGTCGCGGTGAAACTGCTGCGCCCAGAGTACGCCAGCGATGAGTCGTTCCTGGTGCGGTTCCGCGGCGAGGCCCGCCATGCCGCCCGGCTGTCACACCCGGGCGTCGCCTCGGTCTATGACTACGGCGAGGTTTCGACCTCCGACGACTACCCGACCGCCTACCTGGTGATGGAGCTGGTGGAGGGGGAGCCCCTCTCCGCCGCGCTGCACCGGGAGAAGCGGTTGTCCCCGGAGCGCACGCTGGACATCCTCGGGCAGGCGGCCGACGCGTTGCAGGCCGCGCATGCCCTCGGCGTGGTCCATCGCGATGTCAAGCCCGGCAACCTGCTGCTGCGCCCGGACGGCGCGGTGAAGGTCACCGACTTCGGGATCGCCCGCGCGGTCGACGCCGCGCCGCTCACCGCCACCGGCATCATGATGGGGACGGCCTACTACGTGTCCCCCGAGCAGGCATCCGGGCGTCCGGTGACACCGGCGAGCGATGTCTACTCGCTCGGCGTCGTCGCGTACGAGTGCCTCGCCGGTCGCCGCCCCTTCGACGACCGCAACCCCATCGTGGTCGTGATGGCCCACCAGCAGGACACCCCGCCCCCGCTGCCAACCGACACCCCCTACCAGGTGCGGGCTCTGGTGGACTCGGCGATGGCCAAGGACCCCGCGCGCAGGCCCAGTTCGGCGGGGGCATTCGCACGTTCGGCGGCCGGGATCCGGCGCAGCCTGTGGAGCCCGGAGCCGGCGCGCTGGCCCAGCACACCGGATGCGACCGCCCGCCATCCGGGGCCGGGCGCCGTCCTCCCGCCCGCTGGTGCCGCCGCTCGCCCGCCCCGATCCACCTCGCGCACCCGACCACCGTCCTGGGTGGCCGCACCGCCACCATCCGCTCGCACCAGTGGACCGGGGCGCACCGGCGCTCCGTCGGACAAAGCCCAGGCGGTTCCCGATGGCCCGGGAGCCATGCTCGGCGGACCCGACGTACCTGCAACGGCCCTGCACAGCCCGCCCTACGGCGGCCCCGACACCGCGTACGGCGACCCCGAGGGGGCGTACGGCGGCCCCGAGGGGGCGTACGGTGGCTCGGCCTACGGGACGCCGGACCGTGGCGGCCCCCGCGATCCCGGCACCGCCTACCACCCGGGTCCGCCGCCGTGGGCCCGTACCCCCGGCGGCCCCCCGGGCCTGTCCGGCCCGGACGGCCAGGATGATCTACGGCCGGGCTGGGAGGGGCGAGCTACTCGACGGCACCGGCCGGAGACAGCCTCCCGTCCCGCCCTGCCACTGCCGCTTCTGATCATTCTGCTGATCCTCACCGTGGTGATCGTCGCATTCGCGACTAACAGGTTGTTCTCCAAGAGCAATTCCGAATCGAACTCCGCGACCACACCACCGGGGATGGTGTACGCAACCGCAATCGGTGATGAAATCGTCAGCGGTAACGCCGGGTCGGCGATTTCCGGCGCGGGAGGGGCGACGGCAGGGGAGTATTCGTGACCGACGTGACGGAGATGTATGCTCCGGGGGCTGGGCCACAGATCATCGGCGGGCGTTACGAGCTGGGCGAGGGCATCGGCTATGGCGGCATGGCGGAGGTCTTCCGCGGCCGTGACATCAGGCTCGGCCGTGAGGTCGCCATCAAGACGCTGCGCCCGGACCTCGCCCGTGATCCCACCTTTCTCGCCCGGTTCCGCCGCGAGGCACAGTCCTCGGCCGCGCTGAACCACCCCGCGATCGTCTCGGTGTATGACACGGGCGAGGACATCATCAACGGGGCGCAGATCCCCTACATCGTGATGGAGTTCATCGAGGGACGGACCCTACGCGACGCGCTGCAGACTGAGGGCCGGTTCACCGAACGCCGCGCCATGGAGATCACCTCCGACGTCTGCGCCGCCTTGGACTACAGCCACCGGATGGGGATCATCCACCGCGACATCAAGCCGGCGAACGTGATGCTCAGCCCGGACGGCTCGGTCAAGGTCATGGACTTCGGCATCGCCCGCGCCACCACCGCGACCTCCTCGACCATGACCGCGACGGCCGCGGTGATCGGCACCGCCCAGTATCTGTCCCCGGAGCAGGCCCGAGGAGCCCGCGTCGACGCCCGCAGCGACGTCTACACCACCGGGGTGCTGCTCTACGAACTGCTCACCGGATCGCCGCCGTTCCGCGGGGACAACCCGGTGGCCGTGGCCTACCAGCACGTGCGGGAGGACCCGCCGCCGCCGTCCGCTCACGATCGCGGCATCTCCCCCGAGGCCGACGCGATCGTCCTCAAGGCGATGGAGAAGGACGCCGACGACCGCTACGGCACCGCGGGTGAGATGCGCGACGATCTGGAACGGGCGCTGGCCGGACGACGCGTGCACGCCATGATGGGAGGTGGTGGCGCGGGCGGGGCCGCCACCACCCTCGGCCCGACCGCTGCCGGCACGGCGGTCCTCAGCCGCGGTGACCGAGCGGGTTACCCCACCCGGGACCGCTACCGCAACGACGACCAGACCACCTACCGCGACGTGCCCTACGACGACGGCCGCTTCGGCACCGGTCCGTTCGACCGCTACGACGTGACCGGGGCCATCGACCGGCGGACCGTTCCCGATCAGGAGCGTTCCCAGGCGTGGAAGTACATCCTCGCGGGTCTCGGAATCGTCATCGTCTTCGTCGCCGTCGTCCTGCTCGCCACGACCTTCCTCAGCTCCGGTCACAACACCGCCTCCACGAAGAAGATCCTCGTCCCGACCGGCCTCGTCGGGCAGAACGAGGAGCAGGCCCGCGCCCGGCTGCAGAGCGCCGGCTTCGGGGGGGATGTGGTCACGAAGCTGGTCGACTCACCGGACATGGCCGGCCGGGTCACGGCGGTCGACCCGGCCGAGGGCAAGGAGGTCGCCGCCAAGGGGATGATCACCCTGTCGATCGGCAAGGCCGCCGACGACGTCCAGATCCCCACCGACCTGATCGGGAAGACCCAGGCCGAGGCCGAGGCGGCGCTACGGGCGCTGGGGCTGGTCCCGAACTCGATGGCCTACGCCAACCCGACCGGCCAGAAGGTCGGCACGGTGAACAGCACCGATCCGCAGCCGGGTACGGCCGTCAAGCCCGGCAGCACGGTCACGCTCAACGTGGTCAGCCCGAACGTCAACGTTCCCGACGTGCGCAACCGCACGTACGACAATGCCGTCGCCGAACTCGGCCGCTACGGGCTGAACGCGGCCCGGCAGAACGTCGCGAACAACAACGTGGCGCCGGGGACGGTCGTGGACCAGAGCCCGTCCGGCGGCAACGTCCCTCGGGGCTCGACCATCACGCTGTCCGTCGCCCAGCAGATCCAGACCACCGCGCCGCCGACCCCGACCGAGACGCCGACCGGGCCCACCCCGACCGCGGAGCCGACCAGCACCTCGCCGAGCCCGACGGGTAATCCCATCCCTGGGACACCGGCCACGACGAGGCCGGGCGGCCTGGGGGGGCTGCTGGGCGGCCGCAACGGCGGTGGCGGCACCTGAGGTCGTCGCGCCGACGGAGGCGGTCGTGGCTGCTCAGGCAGTATGGGACTGCGGCCGCCCACGGCAGGGTGCCTGATGCTGCGGGAGGTCACGATCTGATGCGCATCCTGGTGATCGACAACTACGACTCGTTCGTCTTCAACCTTGTCCAGTACCTGGGCCAGCTCGAGACCGAATGCATCGTGCGCCGCAACGACGAGATGACGCCGGCCGACCTCGCCACGCTCGGCGTCGACGGGGTCCTGCTCTCCCCGGGACCGGGTATGCCCGAGGCGGCCGGCGTGAGCATTCCCATGGTGCGAGCCTGCGCGTCGGGCGGTGTGCCGCTGCTCGGGGTGTGCCTGGGCCATCAGGCGATCGCGGTCGCGTTCGGCGCTACCGTCGACCGCGCCCCGGAGTTGCTGCACGGCAAGACCTCGGTCGTCCACCATGACCGGACCGGCGTTCTCACGGACCTGCCGTCGCCGTTCATCGCGACTCGTTACCACTCGCTGGCCGTCGAGGAGGACACCCTCCCCGAGGAAATCGAGGTGACCGGCCGGACCGAAAGTGGCGTGGTGATGTCGCTGCGCCATCGGCGGCTCCCGCTCGAGGGCGTGCAGTTCCACCCGGAGTCCGTCCTCACCCAGGGCGGCCACCTGATCCTCGCCCGTTGGCTGGACCAGTGCGGCGACGGCGGCGCGGCGCGCAGGCTCGCACCGGGGCTGTCCGCCGAGGTCGAGACCCTGCGGACGGCGGCGTTCTCCTAGCCGCGCCTGGCGGTGCCGGACAGGTCGATCATCGGCCCGTCGTAGCCGGATAACCGGCTGTCGGCGGCCTCCTCGACGCGGTATCCCAGCCGGTAGGCGTCGGCGTACTGCCGGTAGATCGTGACCTGTGGATTGGCCCGCAGGCTGGAGCGCAGCGACCTCCCCGATCGCCGTGATCCGGAACGGCGGGGAGAAGACCTCGCCGTGCAGCAGAAGAGTGTTCCCGACGCAGCGGACCGCCGTCAGTGCCGTCACCCGGCGATCCATGATGCTCATCGCCTCGGCGCCGCCGGCCCACAGCGCGTTCACGACCGCTTGGACATCCTGCTGATGCACGATGAGATCGTCGGGCCTCGGGGCGGGCACGCCGGGGGCGTACGGGCCACCCCGGCCCTCCCGCGGGGCGTCGTCCAGCTCGACGGTCAGCGCCGGCCCGCGCACCGGGGCCAACCCCGCGGGACCGGCCAGCCGCTCGACCAGGGACCGGGCGGCGGCATCGGTCCCGCGCGCGGAGCCTGGGGCCCCTGACGGGACGGCCTGCGCCGTGGTCGCGCGCCGCCGCGACTCGGCGTCCAGCCCGGCACGGCGGTCGGCCACCCGGCCCGCCTCCTCGTCGATAACCTGCGCGACTCCCGCCCGCTCCTGGGCCGCCCAAGCGGCGGTGTCCCGCGGGCCAGCCCGATCGAACGGGCCGCCGTCCAGCACCACGACGCCGGACAGCACGCCGGCCCAAAACAGCGACACCGCCCAGATCACCCGCCGCGACCGGCTCCCCGGCCAGGGCCAGGGCCGTAGCCCGCCGTGCACCGTTGTCCCCAACCTCCCTCGGTGCACCGCTGGACGGTTCACCCACGCCTGCCGGTGGATCGCCGGGGACGGCACGCGACCATGCCACAGCCAGTCCGGCCGGGCGATCCGTCCGCCGCGTCGGAGGTATCGCCTCCAGCGCAGGCTACGCGGCCGATGGCGCTCTCGATGCCACATCGGTCTGATCGCCCCGGCACCGGCCGCAACGCCGGCATCGCCCGGGCACCGACCGGAGGTGAATCCCGCCGGCCGGTACGCAACGGCGTTTCCACGGATGCCCTGTCTACGCTGGTACCCAGCGTGAGACCGCCGATGGCCGGACGAGGACGGCGACGGCGGTCGCCGTCCTCGTCCACGTACGGCCATCGAGGAGTTCCGCAGTGCCCGAGTCACGACGCCGCAAGCCCAAGAAGCCGACCCCGACCACCACCGCGGGCGCGTCGGCACGCAAGCGGAAGCCGCCGTCTCCGCCCTGGTTCGGCGGTCTGATCCTCGCGTTCTTCCTGCTCGGGATCGCCTACCTGCTCGTCTACTACTTCTCCAACGGCGGCGTCCTGGGGATGGAGGGGCTGGGCGGCTGGAACATCCTTATCGGGTTTGGTTTTGTCGTCGTCGGGCTGGCCGTGTCGACCCAGTGGCGATAGCCGACCCGAACGCCAGACGCCCAATGGCCACGCCCGGCACAACCACCGGAGCTTCCAGTCGTGTCATTCATCCACAACCGTTGTCCACAAGTGTGGATACTTCCGTCTTGATCACCGATTACCCAGAGCATCCTTTTGCATCCTGAACGTCAGAAGATTTCCGGCTCCTCACCCTACGAAGCCACGATCGGGTTCTCCCGGGCGCTCCGGGTAGGCGAACGCGTGTTCGTCAGCAGGACCGGGCCGGTGTGGCCGGACGACACGGTTCCACCGGACGCTGAGCTGCAGACCCGGCGGTGCTTCGAGATCATCCGCACCGCACTGCGCGAGGCGGGCACCGATCTCGGTGACGTCACCCGTACCCGGATGTTCATCACCGATCCCGCCCACGCTCCGGCCGTCGGCGCCGTCCACGGCAAGCTGTTCGCCGCGATCCGCCCAGCCGCCACAATGGTCGTCGTTGCGGGACTGCTCGACGAGCGTTGGGTCGTCGAAGTGGAAGCCGAGGCGATCCTCGGGTCCGGGGCCAGGGCCGAGGCCGACTGACGGCCGGCCCTGACGCCGGGTCCGGGTCCCGGGCCGTCAACGCGCGATGACCGCCCTGCGCAGACGCGCCACGGTGCGTTCGGCGTCGCCGGTTGCGACGATCAGGCGCCGGAACTCGCCGCCCGGGCGGACTTCCACCACGACCGCGGGCCGGCCGCGGTAGACAGCGACAAACTCCTTGCCGCCCCGCGACCGCCAGGTCCCGAGGGCCATGACGCGCGGCAGTCCGGTCCCGGGCGCCCGACATCCGTGCACTTCCGCGAACGCGTCCGCCGCCAGGCGTACGTCGAGTACCTCGTCGAGCCGCACGGAGACGTCCCCACGCACCGCGCCGATCCGTTCAAACCCGCGCAGGACAACCTCGACCCGCTTGTCCACAACCTCCAGGCTGGCCACAGCTCCCACGTTAGTGCCACGACCCGCTCGGGTTCGCCTGATCGCCGTGGCTACCCGTCCCGGGACCGGCCTGCACGATCAGGTCGAGGGAGACGGCCGGGCGTAGGCCTCGGCATCCTCGGCCCTGATCACGTACATCACCGCGTTGATCAGGGCCAGATGAGTGAACGCCTGGGGGAAGTTTCCGAGATGGCGGCCACTGACCGGATCAATCTCCTCGGCATAGAGATCCAGCGGGCTGGCGAGGCTCAGCAGCCGTTCACACAGCTGCCGGGCACGGGTCAGCTCGCCGATCTCCACCAAGGCGGAGACCAGCCAGAACGAGCAGATCAGGAAGGCGCCCTCGGTGCCGGAGACCCCGTCGTCGGTCTCCTCCGTGCGGTAGCGCAGGACCAGCCCGTCGACGGTCAGCTCGTCGGCGATCGCGAGCACGGTGGCCTTCACGCGTTCGTCGGCCGCCGGCAGGAACCCGAGCAGCGGAATCAGGAGCAGTGAGGCGTCAAGCGCCTTCGATCCGTAGTACTGGGTGAACACACCGCGATGATCCACACCCTTCTCACACACCTCGGCGTGGATCTCCTCCGCCACGGCCCGCCAGCGCGCCGCCGTCTTGGCGTCCCCCCGCATCTGCGCCAGCCGCCGACCCCGGTCCAGGGCGACCCAGCACATCATCTTGGACACGGTGAAGTGCTGCGGCGCCCCGCGCACCTCCCACATCCCGCGGTCCGGCTCCCGCCAGTGCGTGGCCGCCGCCTCGACGAGGCGCACGAGCACCGGCCAGAGCCGTTCGGAGAGGTAGTCACGGGACTTGGTGTGCAGGTACACGGAGTCGAGGACGACGCCCCAGACATCGTGTTGACGTTGCAGTGCCGCTGCGTTGCCGATCCGTACCGGGTAGGCTCCCTCGTAGCCGGACAGGTGACCGAGGATCTCCTCATCGATCTTCGGCTCGCCGCTCACCCGGTACATCACCTGGATGTCGTCGTCATCGTTTTCGGCGACGTCGGCGATGAATGAGAAGAAATCGTTGGCCTCGTAGTCCAGCCCGAGGGTGTACAGGCCCCACAGCGCGAAGGTGGAATCGCGGATCCAGCTGTACCGGTAGTCCCAGTTCCGTTCGCCGCGCGGGGTCTCCGGCAACGAGGTGGTCGAGGCGGCGAGCAGAGCACCGGTCGGCGCGTAGGTCAGTCCTTTCAGCGCGAGGGCGCTGCGCTGCAGATGGCGCCGCCAGGGATGGTCGGGAAACATTCCCCGCGACAGCCACTGGCGCCAGAACTCCGTTGTCCGGTCGACGGCGACGCACGCCTGCAGGTAGGTGTCCGGAAGCAGGGGCTCCTCCGGGCGCCAGGTGAGCGCGACGAACGCGGTGTCCCCCTCCCGCAGCGTGGTGCGAGCCAGTGCCCGCCGGCCGTCGAAACCGAGCCGCAGGTCGGTACGCAGCCGCAGCGTGACGTTGGTGCCCGCATGGCTGATCACGCCGGAGGAGTAGTCCTCCCCCTCGTACTGCCAGGACTCGGGCTGGCGGCCGTAGTCGAAGTTCGGCTCGCACACCAGGCTGAGATCCACCGAGCCGTGCTCACAGCGAGCCAGCCGGAGCAGCACGTGGTCGGCGTCCCAGTCGCTCGGCGTCCGACGGTGCGTGTTCGAACGCTTGTGGGTGCGATGCCAGCGCCCGACCACCAGGCAATCGGTGACGATGAGCCAGCCGTTCGGCGTCTGCCAGGTGGTCTCGAGAATGTTTGTCCCGGGGAGGTAGCGCCGGCCGGCCGGGATCTGCGTACGCTCGGGACCGAAACGGAAGCCCCCGGCCGACCGGTCCAGCACCGACCCGAAGACACTCGGGGCGTCGGGCCGGGGCACGCACATCCACTCGACGTTGCCGCTGGGGGCAACGAGACAGGACGTCTCACAGTCGGACAGGAATCCGTACTCGGCGATCGGCGGGAAGGGACTGCCCCCGCTGCGCCGCACCGGTGAATATGCCATCTACTCCCCCTGCCCGCGCCGTGCCACGGCATCCATCACGCTATCGCCACCACACGTAGATCGCTACTATGAGTATTGACAAGAAAGCGAATGGTAGCTGCTGCTCGGCGGCGTGCAAGCGTCGCGGCCGTCCTCGCCCCCGCGACCGGGGCTGCCGCACTACAGCCGTCGGACTACAGCTGTCGGGCTACACCAGTGTCGACGACTTGATGATCGCGGCGACGAACAGCAACGCGAGCACGGCGGCGACCCCGCCCGCTTGGAGCAGCACCCGGCGGGGCGAGACGTAGGCGTAGATCAGACCGATGACGGCACCGACGGCCAGCCCACCGAGATGTCCCCATTTGTCGATGTTGCTGAACGAGAAGGTGATGGCGAGGTTGATCCCGAGCACGATGAGGATCTGCCGGGAGTCAACCCGCAGGCGGCGGGCGATGATGTAGTAGGCGGCGAAGAACGCGAAGATCGCGGTGGATGCGCCGACCGACACGGTGAACCCGTCACCGAGCACGTAACTCAGGGTGTTCCCACCGAGCGCCCCTGCCACGAACAGCGCGAGGTACCGGGCCCGCCCGAGGATCGCCTCGAGCTGAAACCCGAGCAGGTACAGCGCGTACATATTGAACAGGATGTGGAGCACGCCGGCGTGCAGGAAGGCCGCGGTCAGCAGCCGGTAGTACTGGTCGTCCGCCGCGATCCGGATGCCGATCATGGCGAAGTCACCGGTGAAGCGGTTGAAGGTGCCGCGGCCGGTCAACCCGGGCGCGCCCTGCAGGATGTAGGCGACGACGCACAGGCCGATGAAGATCTGGGTGACCAGCCCCTGCCGGGCGACCTGGGCCGGGCCACCGAGTGTGGTCCGCGTTCGGCGCTGCGGCGTGGAGCGGTCGCCCTCCTCCGGGCAGTGGAAGCCAACCGCCGCCGGGCGCATGCAATCGGGGCAGATGGGCCGGCCGCAGCGCTGGCAGGAGACGTAGGTCTCCCGGTCCGGATGGCGGTAGCAGTACGGGATCACCGCGGCGCCGGGTGGCTGCGGCCGGCCGGCGGGCGGTCCGCTCGCGGGAGGGCCGCCGGGACCGGAAGGTGGAGTCCACCCCGACCAGCCGGGCGCCGGGCCGACCGTGGGTCGCCACCCCGGCTCGGCCACCGGGTGGCCCGAGCCAGCCGGGCGCTGCTCCGGGCCGCCCGGCTGGTCATCCGTGGGCGGTTCGACGGGCGGGTTCGCTGTCACCACGCCGCCCCGGCGGCCGGCATCGCCGCCCGAGGAGTACGGCTGACGTGAACATGTCCGGCCGCCCGTACGCATGCGGTGGCCGGCGACCACGCACGCCGCGCGGCTGGAGCTCTCATGCGCCGTACTCCCGGGTTCGAGGCGGGGACCGGCCGGTCAGGCGGACCGGCGGTCGATCACGATCTCCTGGATGACGATGTCAGACTTCGGCCGGTCCTGCGCCCCGGTCGGCGCCTTGGCAATCGCATCCACCACGTCGGTTCCCCGCGTGACCTCACCGAAGATGGTGTGCTTGCGGTTGAGCCAGTCGGTGGGCGCGACCGTGACGAAGAACTGCGAGCCGTTGGTCCCCGGTCCGGCGTTCGCCATCGCGAGCAGGTACGGCCGGTTGAAGGTCAGGTCCGGATGGAACTCGTCGGCGAACCGGTAGCCCGGACCGCCTCGACCGGAGCCCAGCGGGTCACCGCCCTGGATCATGAAGTTCGGAATGACCCGATGAAAGACCGTTCCGCTGTACAGCGGCGTGCCGGTCTTCTTGGCACCGGTCGCCGGGTCCGTCCACTCCTGCGTGCCGGTCGCGAGGCCGACGAAGTTCCGCACCGTCTTGGGAGCGTGGTCGGGGAACAAGCGGATCTCGATGTCCCCCTGAGTCGTCCGCAGCGTCGCGTACAGCTCCTCGGCCATGAGCCTCTCTTCTCTTCAGATCGATCTCTGCGGGTGCCTGGTCAGCCGGCGTCCGGATGGGTCTCGATCGTATGCGCCGGGCGCCGCGGGGGAATTCCATCACCGAGGTTGGCACCGGGTACACGTTCCCAAGGGCACAGCCCAGGCAAGTCACCCAAGTATGAGTGACACGCTACGGAAGGTTGACGCGTTGGAGAAGCCCACCGACGGGGTACGGCACACTTCACAGATCTTGACCAGACCGAACCCAGGCGCACCACCAGTTCCATGGCCGGACGCCTCGACCATCGGCTCAACGAGAGGGCATCATGAGTACGACATTGAAGGACAGACTGTCACATGTTACTGACACGGCGCCGGTTAGCGGGCTGTCCGACACCGCGAAGAGCGCCGCCGACCGCGCCGGCACGGTCGCTCACAAGGCGGCGAGCAAGGCCGGGGGTACGGCCGGATCGGCCACCAGGGATGTGGGCGCCAGCGTGGCGCACCGGATCTCCGACGCCTCCAGCACGGCCACCAAGACCGGTGTGTCGGCCCAGAAGGCAGCCGGGAAGGCCGCGGGCCGGGCCGTCGGCAAAGCCACCGCCGTGTCCGGTCGGACCGCCAAGCGGATCGAGAAGGCCCGGGCGCATGCCGAGCTCTCCGCCGAACGCGCCCGGGCCGCCGCCGAGCTGCGGGCGGAGAAGCATCGCTCCCGGCGCGCGGTGCAGCGCGAGACCAAGGCGCACCTGCAGGCCGACAAAGCCCAGGAGATCCTGGAGAAGCGGCTGGCGAAGGCCGAGTCCAAGCTCGCGAAGGTGCACCACCGTCGGCGGCGGGGGTTCCTCACGCTCGCCATCGTCGGCGCGGGTGCGGCGGGTATCGCCGCGGTGCGGCGGTACCTGGCCCAGGCTGAGGAAAGCCCAGCCGCCACCGCCGAGCCCATGCCGCTTGACACCACCACCACCGCCCCATCCCCCACCAAGACCACTGCACCCCTCGCCGACACCACCGCATCCCCCGCCGGCACGGACACCCGGGGCGCCTTCGACGAAGGCCTGTCCGCCTCGGCGACCCCTGACTTCGAGGAGTTGCCCGGCGTCGACACGTCGCGCGGTGCGCCCAGCCGGCGGCGCTGAGACCACATGCCGGCGCTGAGACCACGTGCCGGCGATCGCCGTGCCGGGCAAAGCGCGGATGCCGGGCACGCCCGCATCCCAGCAGCTCGTGGCCAGCATCCGGCAACCGGTTACCTCGTCCCCGCGACCGGGCCGGCCGTGACGTCCACGCGGTAGGTCCCAGGAGCGCCGGCTGGAACGGCGGGATGTGCCGGTAGTCTCGGCGCGACCGGCCGGTAGGCCGCCCCGAGGGGTGGGCGCGGGTCGGGTTCCCCCTTGTTCGGCCAGAAGGACATCGCCCGTTCGGCCTGCGCGGTGATGGTCAACGACGGGTTCGCGCCGAGGTTCGCCGAGACCGCGGCGCCGTCGACGACGTGCAGCCCCTCGTATCCGAAGACCCGGTGATAGGGATCGATCACTCCGGTGGTGGGATCCGTGCCGATGGGGGCCCCGCCGAGGATGTGCGCGGTCAGCGGGATGTTGGCGATCTCGCCGATCGACCCGCCGGGGTAACCGCCCATCCTGGCCGCGATCCGGCGGGCGGCGTCGTTGCCCTCCGGGATCCAGGAGGGGTTCGGCTCACCGTGTCCTTGCCGGCTCGTCAGCCAGCCGAGACCGAACGGTCCACGGCGCAGGGAAACGATCAACGAGTTGTCCCACGACTGCATGACCAGCGCGATGATGGTCCGCTCGGACCATCGCCAGGGCAGTGACGACGCCAGCGCCTGATGCGGGTGGAGCACGACCTGACGCAGGTATTTCAGCCAGCGCGGCACCCGCCCGCCGCCGTCGGTCATCGACGCACTGATCAGTGCCATCAGGTTGCTCCCCCGGCCGTAGCGCACGGGTTCGATGTGGGTGTGCTCGTCGGGGTGGAAGGACGAGGTGATCGCGACTCCCCGGGCGATCCGCCGATCGGGGCGCAGCCTGGATGCGCCCAGGATCGCCTCGGAGTTCGTCCGGGTGAGATGACCGAGCCGGTCGGACAACGCCGGCAGGTCACCGCTCTGTTTCATCGCCAGCAGCAGCCGCTGGGTCCCCAGGGTGCCGGCGGCGAACACGACCTGCTCCGCGGTGAGGGTACGTCGCCGACACCGTACGAGACCCCCCGTCCGGACCAGGTCGAGCTCGTACCCGCCGGTCGAGCGTGGCCGGACGGCCGTGACCGTGGCGTCCGGGACTACCCGCACACCGGCCCGCTCGGCCAGGTACAGGTAGTTACAGTCGAGGGTGTTCTTGGCCCCTCGACGGCAGCCGCTCATGCACTCCCCGCACTCCACGCATCCCGTCCGCGCCGGGCCGGCGCCGCCGAAGTACGGGTCGGGGACCCGCACGCCGGGTTCCCGGCGGCCGTCGCGGCCGAAGAAGACACCGACCGGCACCGCCGCGAAGGTGGACCC
>NZ_CDWTMO010000030.1:28536-30772 GCF_977946435.1 Frankia sp. CgKIO3
TCTCCTCGGCGACCGTGCGAAACACCTCGTCGGAGTACGTCGTCGTCGGGTTGGGATTCACCCCGAGCATGCGTTCGGCCTGGTCGAAGAACGGCTCCAGCTCACGGCGCCAGTCGGTGATGTCCCGCCACTGCGGGTCGGTATAGAAGGCGTCGAGCGGGCGGTACAGCGTGTTCGCGTAGACGACCGAGCCGCCACCGACCGCCGTTCCGGACAGCACCACGACCCGACCCAACCAGGTGATCTTCTGGATGCCGTGGCAGCCCAACCGCGGCAGCCACAGGTACCGGCGAACGTGCCAGCTGTTCTTCGGCAGCGTGCCCGGGGTGAACCGGCGACCGGCCTCCAGCACGAGGACACGATGGCCCTTCTCCGCGAGCCGTAGCGCGCTGACGCTGCCGCCGAACCCGCTCCCGATCACGATCACGTCGGCGTCATAGCCGCCGTCCGACCGGGAATCAGTCACCATGACTTCCCATGATGGGCTGTCGCTGGGACTATGCAACACCATCCGCCACCGACCGTCACCATCCGCCGCCCGCCGCCACGCGCTGCGGCGGGCGAGCCGGACCACGGGTCGACCGGCTCAGGCCGCGCCGTCAGCCGCCGACTGGCTCGCCATCTGGGCATGCGCGCGTCCCGCGCGAGCGGCCTCCTCGATGGCCTCCAGCGGTGGCCGCGGGATCGACACGGGCGGCGCCTCGGATTCCGGGCGGGCGGCTCGGGACCCGTAGGCCTCCCATCCTGGGCGTCCGGGCGCGGGTCCCTTCTCCTTCGCGGAGCGGGTGTAGCGCCCGCGCCCCTGGTTCGGGACGGTGGAACCCGGCGTCGGTCCGGTCCTGATCCCCCGGTTCTCCAGGCAGGCGCGGCAGTTGCAGTCGGCAGACGCCCTGGGCAGGCGATCGAGCCGCCAGGACAGATTGTCGATCTCGTCGCCGTCCCCGACCAGGACACCGGTCGTGATGATGTGCACTAGATGCAGGGCCAGTTCGACCGGTTCCCAGCTGTCTTCCTCCAGGATCACCCGCAGTTTCTGGTAGATGGCCAGGTAGTCGGACGTCGGGCGCCGCATCGCGTTCGCGAGGACCGTGATCACCTGGCTGGCGGCCAGGGTCATCGGCTCGGGCGGCGGAGGGGGCAACGGGACTGTCGGGGCGGCCCGCTCCGGTTCGGCGGCCCGCTCCGGTTCGGGGGTCGACGCGTCCGCTGCCCCAGTGGTCTCGTCCGTCAGGACGCGTGGCTCGTCCGTCACAGCCCCGCGGGTGGCGGGATCAACGGTGCCCACGGCCGGGGCCGGTTGGGTGTCGCCGTCCGGTCGGGTGTCACCCGGCTCCGGCTGGTCTGAACGGGCGGTATCCGGATCATCCGAACCGGCGGTGTCCGGGCGGTCCGGGCGGTCGGCGCCCCTCGAGGGGGCGAGGTTGACCGCCGGGCTGGCGGTACCAGGCGAGCCATCGCTCGCCACGGACGCCATCGCCCGGGAACGACGGCCGACCGCAGACGCCGTCCGCATACCGACCCGGCTACGGCGACCGCCGCGGCGCCGACGGGCGGGCGCGGCCGAGGCTGCGGTTGCCGAGCCGGCCTCCGATGCCGCCGGGGCCGATGCCGCCGACGAGGAGGCGACGTCGGCCTCGACCAAGCGGACCTCACCTGCCCGCACGGCGGCCTCGGGGATGCTCAGGGCTAACCGCGTCGTCCTGCCGGCCGCGGGCCGGGCCACCGTCGCCAACCAGCCCTGGTTGCGCAGCCTGGTGATCTGGCGCTGCACGTGGGTCCGGCTGTAACCGGTCTCCGCGACCAGGGTGACCAGGCCGGGGGCGCTCACCGCGGCACCGGCGGGCGCCGCCGGCGGAACCTCGGCGACGTGGCTCGCCAGCGTCAACGCGACCAGCTTCGCCGCCGATGGCAGGGCCGCCCGCAGCACCGCCCGCTGCCATCCCCCGCGATCGGACACCAGCGTGCCCGACTCCTGCGCACGGACCAGAACCAGAGCACCGGGGAGGGCAAGCTGGGTCACGGCCGACGCCACGTGCCTCCCTTCCTCGGCGGGGTCACTCGAAGCTGACGGACTGCGCCCGCCCGAGCGGATCAGGGCAGGTTGCCCGGGGATCATGCCGACCTGGACGGGTTCGGTGAGTCGGGGACCGGTCGACGTCTGTCCAGGCACGGTACTCCGTGCCTGGACGGGAGGATCCTGGGGAGGGCCACCACATTCACATGAAGAGGACATGAC